>NZ_CAXFDV010000449.1:0-24168 GCF_964001545.1 uncultured Aquincola sp. | reverse complement strand
CTGCGCAGCCGGCCGTACTGGCGGCTCAGCTCATGCAGCGCCTGGCCATGCTCGGGCCGCACCTGCTGCCACTCGAAGCGCCAGGCCCACGAGCCATCGCCCACGCCCGGCACGTTCATGCGCGCCTCGGCCCCCAGGCCCAGCACGTCCTGCATCGGGAAGATGGCGGTGTCGGCCACCGAAGCGGCCGCGGCGCGCAGCATCGCGGGCAGCACATGGGCATCGTCGGTGGCCAGGTAGCTGCGCACGTGGTGGCGCTCGGCCTCACCGGCGGCGTGCCACCAGCCCATCGTGGTGTTGTTGTCGTGGGTGCCGGTGTACACCACGCTGTCGGGCGTGTGGTTGTGCGGCAGGTAGCTGTTGTCGCTGGGCCCGCCGAATGCGAACTGCAGTATCAGCATGCCCGGGAAGTTGAAGCGCTGGCGCAGCGCCACCACGTCGGGCGTGATCACGCCCAGGTCCTCGGCCACGATGGGCATTGGCCCCAGCGCGGCGGCCACCGCGTCGAACAGCGCCGCGCCCGGGCCCGGCTTCCACTGGCCCTTGATGGCCGTGGGCTCATCGGCCGGAATTTCCCAGTAGCCGGCAAAGCCCCGGAAGTGGTCGATGCGCACCAGGTCGGTCATCTCGAACATGCGGCGGATGCGCTCGGTCCACCAGGCATAACCTTCGGCCGCATGCGCGCTCCAGCGGTACAGCGGGTTGCCCCAGCGCTGGCCGGTTTCGCTGAAGAAGTCGGGCGGCACGCCGGCCACCACCGTGGGCCGGCCTTGCGCATCCAGCTCGAACAGCTCCTGCCGTGCCCACACCTCGGCGCTCTGGTGGGCGATGAAGATGGGCGCATCGCCCATGATCTGCACACCGCGCTGGTTGGCATAAGCCCGCAGCGCCTTCCACTGGCGGAAGAAGCTCCACTGGCAGAACTCGTAGAAGGCGATGCGCTCGGCATGCCGCTCACGGGCCTGCGCCAGCGCAGCGGCCTCGCGGCGCGCCAGCGGCGCCGGCCAGTCGGTCCAGTCGATGAAGCCGTGGTGCTCCCACAGCGACATGAAGAGCGAATAGTCGGGCAGCCAGTTGGCCTGCTCGGCCTTGAACTGCGCATGAGCCGCCGCATGCGCCCCCGGCGCGGCCGCGAAGTGGCGCGCCGCGCGCGCCAGGCGCGACATGCGCCAGGGCACCAGCGTGTCGAAGTCGATGCGCCGCGGGTCGGCCACGCCGTCAGGGGCCAGGTCGGCGTCGGTCAGCCAGCCATGCTGGCGCAGCTCGTCCAGGTCGATCAGCAGCAGGTTGCCGGCAAAGGCGCTGCTGCTCATGTAGGGCGAGTTGCCCGGGCCGATGCCGCCCAGCGGCAGGATCTGCCAGATCGACTGGCCAGCGCCGTGCAGCCAATCCACGAAGTGGCGCGCCGCGGGCCCCAGGTCGCCGCTGCCATGCGGGCCGGGCAGCGAGGTGGGGTGGAGAAGAACACCGGAGAGTCGGGGAAGGCGCATCGTGAAGCGGTGGACAGCAGTTGAAAGGTCGGCGGCCGGGGCGCCGCTCAGGCGCGGCCCAGCAGCACCAGGCTGCGTGCGGGCACCGTGTACCACGCCCCGGCCGGCACGGTGGCAGCCTGGGCAGGCTGCGTGCCCGGCCACTCGGCGGTGTTCAGCCGCAGCTGCCAAGCCGCAGCCGAGGGCTCGCCAGCCTCCACCGCGGGCAGCAAGAACGGCACCTCATCGGCCTGGGCGTTGATGAGCAGCAGCAAGGGGCCGGTCGCCCGGCCGGGGCTGCCGATGAAGGCGCCCAGGGCGCGGGCATCGCCGTCATGCCACTGCGCTGCCGTCAGCGCCGGGCCCTCGGGGCTGAACCAGGCCAGGTCGGGCAGGCCTTCTGCGTCGGGAAAGCCGCTGTACCAGCGTTCGCCCAGCGGCAGCCGCTCGCGCCGCAGGCGGATCAGCCGGGCGGTGAAGTCGATCAGCGCCTCGTCGGCCGCTGCCCAGTCGATCCAGGTGGTGGCGTTGTCCTGGCAGTAGGGGTTGTTGTTGCCGTCCTGCGTGTGGCCCAGCTCGTCGCCGGCCGCGATCATCGGCGTGCCCTGGCTCAGCAGCACGGTGGCCAGCAGCGCGCGCGCCAGGCGGGCGCGGGTGGTTTGCACGGCCGCGTCGTCGGTCTCGCCTTCGTGGCCGCAGTTCCAGCCCAGGTTGTGGCCGTGGCCGTCGCGGTTGTCTTCGCCGTTGGCCTGGTTGCGCCGCTGCTCGTAGGTGAGCAGGTCGCGCAGCGTGAAGCCGTCGTGCGAGACCACGTAGTTCACGCCCTCGCCCGGCGCCCTGCCCCGCTGGTGGAACAGGTCGGCCGAGCCGGCCAGCCGCCGCGCGAAGTCGCCGCGGTGCGCCGGATGGCCCAGCCAGAAGGCCCGCATGGTGTCGCGGAACTTGTCGTTCCACTCCAGCCAGCCGGCCGGAAACTGCCCCAGCTGGTAGCCGCCGGGCCCGATGTCCCAGGGCTCGGCGATCAGCTTGACGCCTTGCAGCAGCGGGTCTTGCCGCAGCGCCATGAAAAAGGCGCCATGGCGGTCGAAGCCCTGGTGGCCACGGCCCAGCACCGGCGCCAGGTCGAAGCGGAAGCCGTCGACATGCATCTCGCCCACCCAGTAGCGCAGGCTGTCCAGCACCAGCTGCAGCACGCGTGGCTGGCGGATGTCCAGCGTGTTGCCGCAGCCGGTGTCGTTCTCGTAGAGCGCCCGGCTTTCTTGCCGCAGGCGGTACCAGCCGGCGTTGTCCAGCCCGCGGAAGCTCAAGGTGGGGCCGTGCTCGTCGGTCTCGGCGCTGTGGTTGAACACCACGTCCAGGATGACTTCGATGCCCGCGGCATGCAGGCGCTGCACCATCTGCCGGAACTCGCGCCGCGCATCACCGGTGGCGGCATAGCCGGGCTCGGGTGCGAAGAAGCCGATGGTGTTGTAGCCCCAGTAGTTGGACAGGCCCATCGCCACCAGCCGCTCTTCGTCGATGTGCTGGTGCACCGGCAGCAGGCTGACGGCGGTGATGCCCAGCCGCTGGAAGTGGGCGATGGCCGCGTCGCTGGCCAGGCCGGCATAGGTGCCGCGCAGCGCCTCGGGCACGCCGGGGTGCTGGCGGGTGAAGCCCTTGACGTGCAGCTCGTACAGCACGGTGTCGGCCAGCGGCGTGCGCAGCGGCTGGTCGCCGGCCCAGTCGAAGGCTTCGGCCGCCGGCACCACGCGGGCCTTGAGCGCATGCGCACCGTTGTCGCGCGGGTCGGCGCCGGTGTGCTCGGGTCGCCACTCATGGCGGCCGACGATCTCACGCGCCCAGGGGTCGAGCAGCAGCTTCTGGTCGTTGAAGCGATGGCCCGCCGCCGGCTGCCAGGGCCCGTGCGCGCGAAAGCCGTACACCAGCCCCGGCCGCGCGCCGGGCAGCCAGCCATGCCACACGTCGCCGCTGCGCGCGGGCAGCGGCAGGCGGGCCAGTTCGGTGCTGCCAGTCTCGTCGAACAGGCACAGCGTCATTGCCTCGGCATGGGCCGAGGCCACCGCGAAATTGACGCCGTCACCATTGGCGGTGGCGCCCATGGGCCAGGGGCGGCCGGGTTGCAGGGCGGCGAAGGCGGGTGGGGTCATCAGTCAGCGAGCTTCAGGAACACCGTGGCCAGCGGCGGCAGCGTGAGCTGCACCGAATGGTCGCGGCCATGCCAGGCCACCGGCTCGGACGTGGCGGCGCCCAGCGGCGTGCCGGTGTTGCTGCCGCCATAGGCCGCGGCATCGGTGTTCAGCACCTCGCGGTATTCGCCCGGCGCCGGCACGCCCAGCCGCCAGCCATGGCGCACCGTGGGGGTGAAGTTGCACACCACCACGATGAAGCCGCCATTGGCGTCGCGGCGCACGAAGCTCAACACCGAATGCTCGGCATCGTGGTGGTCCAGCCACTCGAAGCCGTCGCCGCTGAAGTCGCGCTGGTGCAGCGCGGGCGTGGCCGCATACAGGCGGTTGAGGTCGCGCACCAGGCTTTGCACGCCGCGGTGCAGCGGGTCGTCCAGCAGGTGCCAGTCGAGGCTGGCTTCGTGGTTCCACTCGCGCTGCTGGCCGAACTCGCAGCCCATGAACAGCAGCTTCTTGCCCGGGTGGCCGAACATGAAGCCGTAGTACGAGCGCAGGTTGGCGAACTGCTGCCACCGGTCGCCGGGCATGCGCGCCAGGATGGAGCCCTTGCCGTGCACCACTTCGTCGTGCGACAGCGGCAGCACGAAGTTCTCGTTGAAGGCATACACCAGGCTGAAGGTGACTTCGCCATGGTGGTACTTGCGGTACAGCGGATCACGGCCGAAGTAGTGCAGCGTGTCGTGCATCCAGCCCATGTTCCACTTGTAGTGAAAGCCCAGGCCGCCGGCATACACCGGGCGCGAGACCGCCGGGAAGGCGGTGGATTCTTCGGCGATGGTGATGCCCTGCGGGCGCTCCACGCCCACCACCTCGTTCAGGCGCTTCAAGAATCCGATGGCTTCCAGGTTCTCGCGGCCGCCGAACTCGTTGGGCACCCACTCGCCATGCTTGCGGCTGTAGTCGCGGTACAGCATCGAGGCCACTGCATCCACGCGCAGGCCGTCGACGTTGTGGCGCTCCAGCCAGTACAAGGCATTGCCCACCAGGAAGTTGCGCACCTCGGCACGGCCGAAGTTGTAGATCAGCGTGTTCCAGTCCTGGTGGAAGCCTTCGCGCGGGTCGGCATGCTCGTACAGGTGCGTGCCGTCGAACTGCGCCAGGCCATGTGCATCGCTCGGGAAGTGCGCCGGCACCCAGTCGACGATCACGCCCAGGCCCAGCGCATGCGCCCGCGCCAGAAAGCGCTCGAAGCCGCCCGGGCCTTCGCCCGGCGCGTCGAAGCGAGCCGTGGGCGCATACAGGCCCACCGGCTGGTAGCCCCAGGAGCCGTCGAACGGATGCTCGCTGATGGGCAGCAGCTCCAGGTGGGTGAAGCCCATGTCCTGCGCATAGGGCAGCAGCTGCTCGGCCAGCTCGTCCCAGGTGAGCCAGCGGTTGCCTTCTTCCGGCCGGCGCTTCCAGGAGCCCAGGTGCACCTCGTAGATGCTGATGGGCGCGTCCAGCGCATTGGCCAGCTTGCGCTGGGCCGAAGGCGCCTGCACCGGCGGCATCGGCGCCACGACGCTGGCGGTGGCCGGCCGCAGTTCGGCCGAACGGGCGTACGGGTCGGCCTTCTGCGGCAGCAGGTGGCCTTCACGGCTGAGCAGCTCGAACTTGTAGCGTGCACCCGCGCCCACGCCGGGCAGAAACAGCTCCCACACGCCGCATTCGGCCCGCAGCCGCATCGGGTGCGCGGCGCCGTTCCAGTGGTTGAAGTCGCCCACCACGCTCACACGCATCGCATTGGGTGCCCACACCGCGAAGGCCGTGCCTTCCACGCCCAGCACCGTGCGCGGCACCGCGCCCAGCACCTCGAACGGGCGCAGGTGGGTGCCTTCGGCCAGCAGCCACACGTCGGTCTGGCCCAGCAGCAGCGGAAAGCGGTAGGGGTCGTCGATGACCGACTGCGCGCCGCCATGCCACTGCACCTGCAGCCGGTAATCGGCCGACAGGTTGGCGAACTGGCCCTGGAAAAAGCCTTCGACCGGCAGCGGCGCCAGCACGCCGGCCGGCTGGCCGGTGGCCATGTCGATCACGCCGACGGCCTGGGCGCCGGGCAGCCAGGCCCGCAGCCACACCCGCGGCTGCGGGCCGCTGGTGTCTTCATGGCGGCCGAGCACGGCGAAGGGGTCTCCGTGGCGGCCACTGCGCAGCCGCTCGATGTCGTTATCAGTGAACATGGTGTGGGGCGATGGCTCAGCGGCGCGGTTGCACGCGCCAGATCTGCTCGGCGTACTGCCCGATGGTGCGGTCGGCGGAGAACGGGCCCATGCCGGCCACGTTGGCGATGGCGCTGCGCGCCCAGGCGTCGCGGTCGCGGAAGCGCTGGTCCACCTGTCGCTGGGTGGCGATGTAGGAGTCGTAGTCGGCCAGCAGGAAGTAGTGGTCGCCGCCCCACAGCAGCGCATCGACCACGCCACGGTAGCGGTGGGGCTCGTCGGGCGAGAAGGCGCCGCTGGCGATCATGTCCAGCACCGACTTCAGCCGCGGATGCTGTTCATAGATGCGCATCGGCTGGTAGCCGGCGCGGCGCTGGGCTTCCACCTCGGGCGTGCGCAGGCCGAAGATGAAGATGTTGTCGTCGCCCACGGCCTGGCCGATCTCGATGTTGGCGCCGTCCAGCGTGCCGATGGTCAGCGCGCCGTTGAGGGCCAGCTTCATGTTGCCGGTGCCCGAGGCTTCGGTGCCGGCGGTGGAAATCTGCTCCGACAGGTCGGCGCCGGGCATGATGACCTCGGCCACCGACACGCCGTAGTTGGGGATGAAGGCCACCTTCAGCCGGTCGCCCACGCGGCGGTCGTTGTTGACCACGGCGGCCACGTCGTGCACCAGCCGGATGATCTGCTTGGCCATGTGGTACGACGAAGCGGCCTTGCCCGCGAAGATCACCGTGCGCGGCTGCCAGTCGGCGTTGGGGCTGTCCAGGATCTCCTGGTAGCGCGTGACCACGTGCAGCAGGTTCAGCAGCTGGCGCTTGTACTCGTGGATGCGCTTGACCTGCACGTCGAACAGGCTGGTGGGGTCGACCTGCAGGCCGATGGTCTTGTGGATCAGCGCGGCCAGGCGCGACTTGTTGTGCTGCTTGGCCTCGGCGAAGGCGATGCGGAAGCTGCTGTTGTCGCCCACGGTCTTCAGCCGCGACAGCTCATCGAGGTTCAGGCGCCAGCCCTGGCCCAGCGTCTGGTCGAGCAGGCTGCTGAGCTTGGGGTTGGCCTGCGCCAGCCAGCGGCGCGGGGTGACGCCGTTGGTCATGTTGGTGAAGCGCTCCGGCCACAGGTAGGCGAAGTCCGAGAAGATGGTCTGCACCAGCAGGTCGGAGTGCAGCTGCGACACGCCATTGACCATGTGGCTGCCCACGATGGACAGGTTGGCCATGCGCACGCGCTTTTCGCCGCCTTCGCTCACCAGCGACAGCCGGCGCAGGAACTCGACGTCGTCGGGCTTCTTGCTGGCGGCAAAGGTGAGGAACTCGTGGTTGATGCGGAAGATGATGTCCAGGTGCCGCGGCAGCACGTGGTGCATCAGGTCGACGGCCCAGGTTTCCAGGGCCTCGGGCATCAGCGTGTGGTTGGTGTACGAGAAGGTCTGCTGCGTGATCTTCCAGGCCGCGTCCCAGGCCATGCCGTGCTGGTCGACCAGCAGGCGCATCAGCTCGGCCACGCCGATGGCGGGGTGGGTGTCGTTCAGGTGGATGGCCACCTTCTCGTGCAGGTTGTCCAGCGTGGGGTGCTCTTCCAGGTGGCGCGCCAGGATGTCCTGGATGGACGCCGAGGTGAAGAAGTACTCCTGCCGCAGCCGCAGTTCACGGCCGGCGGGCGTGCTGTCGTTGGGGTACAGCACCCACGAGATGTTCTCGAACTGGTTCTTGACTTCGGCCGCGCGGGCGTAGTCGCCCGAGTTGAAGGCATGCAGGTCGATGTGGGCCGGGGCCACCGCCTTCCACAGGCGCAGCGTGCTCACCTTGTCGGTGCCGTGGCCGGGCACCACCATGTCGTAGGCCTTGGCATTGACCTCGGCCGCCGGGCGCCACTGCGCCTTGCCGCCGGGGATGGCGGGCTGCTCGACCCAGCCGCCGAAGCACACCGGGTAGCCGATGCCGGCGCGCGGAAACTCCCAGGGCGTGCCGTTTTCCAGCCACGAATCGGGGTGCTCCACCTGCCGGCCGCCCTGGATGGACTGGGCGAACATGCCGTATTCGTAGCGGATGCCGTAGCCGAAGGACGGCAGGCCCAGCGTGGCCATCGAGTCCAGGAAACAGGCCGCCAGCCGGCCCAGGCCGCCGTTGCCCAGCGCCGCATCGGGCTCGCCCGCGGCCAGGTCTTCCAGGGTCTTGGCGTGTTTTTCGGCTGCGGCCGCGGCATCGGCCTGCAGGCTCAGCGAATGCAGCGCATTGCCGAAGGTGCGGCCGATCAGGAACTCCATCGACAGGTAATACACGCGCCGGGCCTTGGTGCCGCGGTCTTCGGCCTGCGTGCGCACCCAGCGCTGCGAGAGCTGCTCGCGCACGGCCTGCGACACCGCCTGCAGCACTTCAGGCGCGCCGGCCTGCTCGGGCGCCACGCCCACGGTGTTGAGCAGGTGGCGTTCGGTGGCGGCTGCCAGGTCGGTTTCGGGGGTATGGGTTTTCATCAGAGTGAGCTCCTCAGGAGGCCGCGATTTTGGAAGGGCCTGCAAAATTCCAGCCCGGTTTCATGCTGGAATGGTTTGCAGGCGCGGCGCGGAAGCAACGCCTGTGCGTGACAGTTGCAACAGATGCACGGGCTGGATGGCGGCGCTATCCTGCGACCGAACGCGCCGTGCGCTTGTGTTCATCTTATCCATTCAGTAGCAGTTCGAAGTTCCAGAAGCAGTACATCCACGTTCCAAGTCGATTGCCAAAACAGATCCGGGAGACTCCTCGATGGCTACGCATGACGCCGCCCGCAACTTTGACCTGCCCAAGCGCGCCGTGGCGCTGGTCCTGGCCGGTGGCCGGGGCAGCCGCCTCAAGAACCTGACCGACCGCCGCGCCAAGCCGGGCGTCTACTTTGGCGGCAAGTTCCGCATCATCGACTTCGCACTGTCCAACTGCCTGAACTCGGGCATCCGCCGCATCGGCGTCATCACGCAGTACAAGAGCCACAGCCTGATGCGCCACCTGCAGCGCGGCTGGGCCTTCCTGAAGCCCGAGATCAACGAGTTCGTGGACCTGCTGCCCGCGCAGCAGCGGGTGGACGAAGAAAGCTGGTACCGCGGCACCGCCGATGCGGTCTACCAGAACCAGGACATCATCGCCAGCTACAAGGCCGACTACGTCGTGGTGCTGGCCGGCGACCACGTCTACAAGATGAACTACGCGCTGATGCTGGCCGACCACGTGGAACAGGGCCGCGACTGCACCGTGGGCTGCATCGAGGTGCCGCGCGAAGAAGCCTCGGCCTTCGGCGTGATGCACATCGACGAGCGGCGCCAGATCCTCGACTTCGTCGAAAAGCCCGCCGACCCGCCCGCCATGCCCGGCAAGCCCGACCGCGCGCTGGCCAGCATGGGCATCTACATCTTCAATGCGCGCTACCTGTTCAAGGAACTGGAGCGCGACATGGCCGACCCCGATTCGTCGCACGACTTCGGCAAGGACATCATTCCGCGCGCGGTGGCCAACGGCAATGCGGTGGCCCATCCGTTCGACATGAGCTGCGTGGGCGCGCTGCACGGCGAGGAGCCCTACTGGCGCGACGTGGGCACGCTGGACGCCTACTGGGACGCCAACATCGACCTCACGGCCACGGTGCCCAAGCTCGACCTTTACGACACCAAGTGGCCGATCTGGACCTACCAGCCGCAGCTGCCGCCGGCCAAGTTCGTGCACGACATGGGCGAGCGCCGCGGCACCGCGATCGAATCGCTGGTCTCGGGTGGCTGCATCGTCTCGGGCGAAGTGCGGCGCACGGTGCTGTACTCGGGCGTGCGGGTGCATTCGCATGCCAAGGTGCTGCTGTCGGTGCTGCTGCCCGACGTGCAGGTGGGCCGCGGCGCGCGGCTCACCAAGGTCATCATCGATCGCGGCTGCCACATCCCCGACGGCATGGTGATCGGCGAAGACCCTGAAGCCGACGCGCGGCGCTTCCTGCGCAGCGAAGGCGGCGTGGTGCTGGTCACGCGGGACATGCTGGCGGCGCTGCAATGAGCGAACGGCTGGCAGGCGCGGCGCCTTCATCGGCGCCGCTGAAAGTGCTGCATGTGGCGGCCGAAGTGTTTCCCCTGGTCAAGACTGGGGGCCTGGCCGACGTGGTGGCGGCGCTGCCGCCAGCCCTGATCGCTGCCGGCGCCGACGTGCGCCTGCTGGTGCCGGGCCTGCCGCAGATGGCCCGGGCCATCGAACAGCCGCAACGTGTGCTCGATCTCGGTGCGATGTTCGGCGCCGGGCGCATCAGCCTGATGCGCGGCCGCATGCCCGACACCGGCGTGCCGGTGTACTTCATCGACGCGCCCTACCTGTACCGCCGCGGCGGTGGCCCCTACCAGGACAGCCGTGGCCTGGAATGGCAGGACAACCTGCAGCGCTTTGCGCTGCTGGGCTGGGTGGCGGCCCACCTGGCCGCGGGCGACCTGGACCCCGACTGGACGCCCGACGTGATGCATGCGCACGACTGGCATGCCGGCATGGCCTGCGCCTACGTGGCCGGCCATCCGCCCACGCAGGCCGCGTCCATCTACACCGTGCACAACCTGGCCTACCAGGGCTTGTTCCCCACCGCTGACTTCCCGTGGCTGGGACTGTCCTCGCGCTTCATGTCGCCGGCCGGGCTGGAGTTCCATGGCCAGGTCTCGTTCATGAAGGCGGGCCTGAAGTTCGCCGACCGCGTGACCACCGTCAGCCCCGGTTATGCGCGCGAGATCGCCACGCTGGAGCATGGCTTCGGGCTGGACGGCGTGATCCGCGGCCGTGGCACGGACGTGCACGGCATCATCAACGGCATCGACGAATCGCTGTGGAACCCGATGACCGACCCCGGCATCGCGCAGCGCTTCGACGCCGAAACCGTGACCGCCGGCAAGGCCGCCTGCAAGCGCGCGCTGCAGCAGGAATTCGGGCTCGATCCCAAGGCCGCCGGTCCGCTGTGCGGCGTGGTCAGCCGGCTGACTTCACAAAAAGGCCTGGACCTTGTGCTGGCCGCGCTGCCGGCGCTGCTGCAACGCGGCGGCCAGCTGGTGCTGCAAGGCAATGGCGACCCTTCGCTGGAAGCCGCCTTCCGCATGGCGCAGCAGGCGCATGCCGGCCAGGTGGGCGTGAAGCTGGCCTACGACGAAGACCTGGCCCACCGCGTGATGGCCGGCTCCGACCTGGTGCTGGTGCCCTCCCGCTTCGAGCCCTGCGGGCTGACGCAGATGTATGCCCAGCGTTATGGCGCGCTGCCCGTGGTGCGCCGCGTGGGCGGCCTGGCCGACACGGTGGTCAACGCCACGCCGGACACGCTGGCGGCTGACCAGGCCACCGGCTTCATGTTCGACGCCGCCAGCGGCCACGCGCTGGAAGGCGCCATCCACCAGGCCTGCGACACCTTCGTCGAACCGGTGACCTGGCAGCAGATGCGCCGCCGCGCCATGGCCGCCCGCTTCTCCTGGGAAGGCCCGGCCCAGCAGTACCTGGCGCTGTACCGCGAGGCCATCGCGGCCCGCGCCGCGCAACCGCGTGGGGTGCCGGAGGGCTGACAGGGACCGTTCCGCCGCCGGGCCGCCCCAAGGCGGAACGCGCCCCCGCGGGGGGTAGCGAGCACAGCGAGCTTGGGGGCTCCATCCAGCAAAAAAGCCGCCCGAAGGCGGCTTTTTGCGGCACGGTCGCGGCGCTGCTTACTTGTTCGAAGCGAAGCGGAAGCGCGACTCGGGGCGGGTTTGCAGCTCGCTGGGCAGGGAGCCGATGTACTCGGCGATGGCGCGCAGCTCGGCGTTGCTGTACTGCTTGACCTGGCCGGCCATGATGGCGTTGCCGCGGCCGATCAGGCTGTTGTTGGTGGTCTTGTACGACTTGAGGGCCACGTACAGGTAGTCGGGGTACTGGCCGGCGATCTTGGGGTAGCTGCCGTCGATGGGCTTGGAGAAGTTGGCGCCGTGGCAGGACACGCAGGCACCCTTGGTCAGCAGCTCGGCCACTTCGGGGCGGGGCTTGACAGCCAGTGCTTCGGGTGCCGGCTGCGGGTCGGCCACATTGCCTTCATAAAAGGCGGCGACATCGGCCATGTCCTGGTCGGTCAGCGAGGCGGCGATGCCGCGCATCGTGGGGTGCTTGCGGTCGCCGGTCTTGTAGCTGTTGAGCGCGGCCACGATGTACTTGGCGCCCTGGCCCGAGATCTTGGGCACGAGGTGCTGCTCAGGGAACGCGGCCTTGTACTCGGGGATGCCATGGCAGCCGATGCACATGGCCACCTTCTTGGCGCCGGCAGCGGCGTCAGGCTTGATGTCTTGCGCGTCAGCCGCCGAAACGATGCCGGACAGGGCCAGCACAAACAGCATGGAGTGGGCTTTGTTCATCGTTGTCGCGGACCTGTGGCTGTGGGCTTGAGTTCAACCGCTGATTATAGGGGGCCCCTTATACTGGTTTTAACCCTTATCACGCTCGCACCGAAGGCCACCACTCATGAAGTTCCAAGGCTCCGACCAGTACGTCGCCACCCAGGACCTGATGCTGGCCGTCAATGCAGCCATCACCTTGCAGCGCCCGCTGCTCATCAAGGGCGAACCCGGCACCGGCAAGACCATGCTGGCCGAGGAAGTGGCCAGCGCGCTGGGCATGCCGCTGCTGCAGTGGCACATCAAGAGCACCACCAAGGCCCAGCAGGGCCTGTATGAATACGATGCGGTCAGCCGCCTGCGCGACAGCCAGCTGCAAGACCCGGTGAGCGCCGAGAAGGTGCGCGACATCCGCAACTACATCGTGCAGGGCACGCTGTGGCAGGCCTTCACGTCGGAGCAGCCGGTGGTGCTGCTGATCGACGAGATCGACAAGGCCGACATCGAATTTCCGAACGACCTGCTGCGCGAGATCGACCGCATGGAGTTCTACGTCTACGAGACGCGGGAACTGGTCAAGGCCAAACACCGGCCTCTCGTGTTCATCACCTCCAACAACGAGAAGGAGCTGCCCGACGCCTTTCTGCGCCGCTGCTTCTTCCACTACATCAAGTTCCCCGATGCCACGACGATGCAGAAGATCGTCGACGTGCACTTTCCGGCCATCAAGAAAGAGCTGCTGGGCGCTGCGCTGAAGAACTTCTACGACGTGCGCAACCTGCCGGGCCTGAAGAAGAAGCCCAGCACCAGCGAGCTGATCGACTGGCTCAAGCTGCTGGTGGCCGAAGATATTCCGGCCGAGGCGCTGCAGAGCAAGGACGACAAGGTGGCCGTGCCACCGCTGCTGGGCGCGCTGCTGAAGAACGAGCAGGACGTGACGCTGTTCGAGAAGCTGGTGTTCATGCAGCGGCACAACCGCTGAAAAAAGCTTGGGGGCTGACTCAGCGCCCGAGCGTCACTGACAAGCCCAGCCGCGGTTCCACCCGCTGGGTGTCCACCGGCCGGTAGGCCGACACATCCAGCGTGGCGCGCCGGGGCACCAGCCACCAGCGCATGCCCACGGTTTGCGCGGTGCCGGCCGGCTCCGAGGCCAGCTGCAGGTACATCAGGTGTTCACCGGCCACGCGCCACAGCGTGGACCACTTGGCGCGCGAGCGCAGCGCGGTGGTGTCCTTGTCGCGGCCGAACTGCAGCTCCATCGCCCAGTCGTCGTTCAGCCGCAGCATGCTGCCGGCGGCCACCAGTGCACGCGCGGCCTGGCTGCGCACGGTGGGGTCGCCGCTGGCCTTGACGCCCAGGCGGGCGCTGGTGGTCAACTGGTCGGCCAGGCGGGTGCTCATCCACTGGTCGATCGACAGGTCGAAGCGCCGCATGCGGGCATTGCTGGTGACGGCCGGCGGCGGCGCGGCCACGTTCATCGCCATGCGCTCGCCGGTGCAGCCGTAGCCCATGCCGCCGCTGACGTCGGCGCGCTCGAGCTGGCGTTCGCGCTGCTCGGGGTTGGCATCGGCAAACGGGTCGAGCGAACAGGTGGACGGCGCCGCAAAGGCCGCGGGCCCCAGCAGCGACTTGCGCGCCACCGGCTTGAGCCACTGCACCCGCAGGCCGGCGGGGGCGACGGCGGGGCCGGGGTCGGCCCAGGGCTCGGCCCGCGCCGAGCCCATGAACAGGCACAGCAGGGCCGGCAGGCCGGCCAGCATCGGCAGGGGGTGACGGCGAGGGGCGGTGCAGGTGCTCATGTCGTCACGCGGGGCGAGAGTGGACAGGGGTGATGATGCGATCATCGTCGCGTGTCAACAGCAAGAAAAACACCAGTTAAGCCCTGGTGGTTACACCACGATGCCCTGGCTCCAACCCGTTGAACTGTCTGGCCGCTGGGCCAGCCTGGTGCCTCTTGTAACCGAACATGCCGGTGCGCTGGCCGAAGCGGTGCAGGAAGGTGAATTGTGGAAGCTCTGGTACACCGCCGTGCCTTCCCCGGAACGCATGGCGGCCGAGATCGAGCGGCGGCTGGGCCTGCAGGCCGCGGGCAGCATGCTGCCCTTCACCGTGCTGGACACCGAAGGCACGCCGGTGGGCATGACGACCTACATGAACGTGGATGCGGTGCACCAGCGTGTGGAGATCGGCAGCACCTGGCTGGCGCGCCGGGGGCAGCGCGGACCGCTGAACACCCAGTGCAAGCGCATGCTGCTGGCCCATGCGTTCGACACGCTGGACTGCATCGCGGTGGAGTTTCGCACGCACCGCCTCAACACCCAGAGCCGCAGGGCCATCGAGCGCTTGGGCGCGCAGCTCGACGGCATCCTGCGCAGCCACCAGCGCACCGCCGACGGCGCGCTACGCGACACCGCCGTCTACAGCATCACCGCGGCTGAATGGCCCACCGTGCGCAACCACCTCGACTGGCAGCTCGCCAAGCCGCGCTGACACACCATGGCCCACAAGCTTTTCGACATCGAAGCCCTCTGGAAGATCGAGCGCCTGGGCGCGCCCAGCCTGTCGCCGGATGGCGCGCAGGCGGTGCTGCCGGTCACCCGCTTCTCGATGGAGGACAACAACAGCCGCACGGTGCTGTGGCTGCTGTCCACCCAGGGCGGCAAGCCGCGGGCGCTGACCCATGGCGGCGACAAGGACGGCCAGCCGCGCTGGAGCCCACGCGGCGACCGCATCGCCTTCATCGCCAAACGCGAACAGGAAGGCCGCAAGGACACCGCGCCGCAGCTGTACGTGATTCCGGCCGACGGCGGCGAAGCCCGGCGCGTGGCCACGGTGGCCACCGGCATCGAGGCCTACCGCTGGCTGCCCGACGGCAAGCGCATCGTCGCGGTGTCGTGGGTGTGGCCGCAGCTCAAGGGCGGCCGCGCCCAGGCCAAGGCCTACAAGGCCTTTTCGGAGCGCAAGGAAACCGGCTACGTCACCGCCGAGCCGCTGTACCGCTTCTGGGACGACCACCTGCCGCAAGACCGGGTGCCGCACCTGCACCTGATCGACGTGGACAGCGGCAAGGTGCGCGACCTGTTCGAGGGCACGGCCTGGGAGCTGCGCCGGGTCGACCCCAGCGCCGAGAACTTCGACGTCTCGCCCGATGGCGAGCGCATCGTCTTTGCCTTCGACCCGGCGCCGGTCAAGCGCATCGACGGCCGCTATGCGCTGGCCGAGCTGCAGCTGGCCACTGGCCGCGTCGACGTGATCGCGCGCGACGAGGCCTATGACTTCTCGTCTCCGCGCTACAGCCCGGATGGCGAGCGGGTGGCCTTCACCGCCAGCCACCAGGGCCGCAAGCACACCATGCCGGCGCAGCTGGCCGTGTGGGAGCGCAGCCGCCCCGGCAGCCGAACGGGCCGCTGGGCGGTGGAAAGTGAAGCCTGGGACCACGAGGTGCATGCCCCGCTGCACTGGGAAGACGACGGCCAGGCGGTGCTGTTCACCGCCGAGCAGCAGGGCCGCTGCCACCTGTGGCGCTTCGACCTGCCCGACCGCCGCGCCGAGGTGGTGCTGGAAGGCGGCTGGGTGCAGGGCTTCGACAAGCAGGCCGGCACGCTGGTGGCGCTGCGCGATGCGGCCAGCCACCCGGCGCAGGTGATCGCCTGCCTGCCGGGCCAGAAGCCGCGCCGCATCGAGCGCTTCAACGATGCGCTGCTGGGCCCGCTGGCCTGGGGCCGCAACGAGGCCATCTGGATCACCGGCGCCGAAGGCGACAAGGTGCAGGTGTGGCTGACCTACCCGCCCGGCTTCGACCCCAAGAAGAAGTACCCGCTGCTGCACCTGATCCATGGCGGGCCGCACACCGCGGCCGGCGACGTGTGGCACTACCGCTGGAACACCGAGCTGTTCGCCGCGCAGGGCTATGTGGTGGCGGCGGTCAACTACCACGGCTCTTCCAGCTTCGGCTATGCCTTCCTCGACAGCATCACCCACCGCTGGGGCACGCTGGAGCTGCAGGACGTGGAAGCCGCCACCGACGCGCTGTTGCAGCAACCCTGGGCCGACCCGGCACGCGTGTTTGCCACCGGCGGCAGCTACGGCGGCTACATGGTGGCCTGGATGAACGGCCATGTGCCGGCCGGCCGTTACGCGGCCTACGTGTGCCATGCCGGCTGCTTCGACTGGCAGGCCATGTTCGCCGACGATGCCTGGAGCTGGCATGCCAAGGAGCTGGGTGCCTGGTACTGGGACAAGCCCGACCAGGTGGCCGCGCAAAGCCCGGCCAGCTACGCCGGCAGCATGAGCACGCCCACGCTGGTGATCCATGGCGCCAAGGACTACCGGGTGCCCGATGCACAGGGCCTGGCCTACTACAACACGCTGCATGCCCGCGGCGTGGACACGCGGCTGCTGTGGTTCCCCGACGAGAACCACTGGGTGCTCAAGCCCCGCAACAGCCGGCTCTGGTATGCCGAGTTCCTGGCCTGGCTCAAGCGCCACGACCCGGCCCAGCAGCCGGCGCGCAAGCGGCGCAAGCCGGCCGCCTGAGCACCCCGCCGCTTGCAAGCAGATGCAAGCGGCGCCCCGAAGACGTTTGCTGGCACTTGCATTGCCTACGCAGTGCTTTGCCTACACTGGCCCGATCGCCCCCGCCGGACACCTTCGCCATGCTCATCAACTTCTTCTACACGCTGCGCGCCGCGAAGCTGCCCGTGTCCGTCAAGGAGTACCTGACGCTGCTGGAAGCGCTGAAAGCCGACGTGATCGGCCCGTCGGTGGACGATTTCTACTACCTGGCCCGCACCACGCTGGTCAAGGACGAGAGCCAGTTCGACAAGTTCGACCGCGCCTTCGGTGCTTATTTCAAGGGCGTGGAAATGCTGACCGACTTCAGCCAGGACGTGCCGCTGGAATGGCTGCGCAAGACGCTGGAGCTGGAGCTAAGCCCCGAGCAGAAGGCCGCCATCGAGAAGATGGGCTGGGACGAGCTGATGGAGACGCTCAAGAAGCGCTTCGAAGAGCAGAAGGAACGCCACGAGGGCGGCAACAAATGGATCGGCACCGGCGGCACCAGCCCGTTCGGCGCCCACGGCTACAACCCGCAGGGCATCCGCATCGGGCAGGACAAGGGCCGCAACAAGAGCGCCGTGAAGGTGTGGGACCAGCGCAGCTTCAAGGACTACGACGACAACCTGGAGCTGGGCACCCGCAACATCAAGGTGGCGCTGCGCCGGCTGCGCCGCTTTGCGCGTGAAGGCGCGGCCGAAGAGCTGGACCTGGACGACACCATCCACAGCACCGCAGCCAATGCCGGCCTGCTGGACATCAAGATGGTGCCCGAGCGCCACAACAAGGTGAAGGTGCTGCTGCTGATGGACGTGGGCGGCACGATGGACGAGCACATCCACCGCGTGGAAGAGCTGTTCAGCGCCGCCAAGACCGAGTTCAAGCACCTGGAGTTCTATTACTTCCACAACTGCGTCTACGACTTCATGTGGAAGAACAACCGCCGCCGCTACAGCGAGAAGTTCCCGACCTGGGACGTGATCCGCAAGTACAACAAGGACTACAAGCTGATCTTCGTGGGCGACGCCACCATGAGTCCCTACGAGATCCTGCAGCCCGGCGGCAGCGTCGAATACAACAACGAAGAGCCGGGCGCCGAATGGCTGCAGCGGCTCACGCAGGCCTTTCCCAAGTTCGCATGGATCAACCCCGAGCCGCAAGGCGTCTGGCAATACCGGCAGAGCATTGCCATCGTCCAGCAGCTGATGAATCAGCGCATGTTTCCGTTGAGCCTGCAGGGGCTGGAAGGTGCGATGCGGCTGCTGAGCAAATGATCAGGCGCGCAGGCGCCTGCCTGCTGCTGGCCGCCTGCGTGGTGCTGCCCGGTTGCGCGTGGCTCAAGCCGCCACCGCCGCCGCCCGAGCCCCAGGGCGCCACCGAGGCCACGCTGGCGCCGCTGGCCGTGGAACTGGAAGTGCAGGCGCCGGGTGAGCTGCGCAGCCTGCTCGAGAACTACCTGGACCTGGGCCGCCTGCGTGCGCTGGCGCCGGACGAGCCCATCACCCCGGCCGAGCTGCGCCGCCTGGAAGCGGCCACGCCCGCCCAGGCCCGCGCGCTGCTGGAAACCGAGGGCTACTTCGACGCCCAGGTGCAGGTGCAGCGCGTGGCCGACAACCCGCCCAAGGTGCGTGTGACGGTGCAGCCCGGCGAGCGCACCATCGTGCGCGACGTGGTGTGGGGCGTGAAGGGCCCGCTGCAGCAGGCGGTGGAAGCCGGCGACACCCGCGCCATGGCCGCGCGCAGCGCGCTGCAGGGCAACTGGCCGATGCCGCCGGGCTCGCCCTTCCGCAATGCGCAGTGGGGCAATGCCAAGAGCAGCTCGCTGGCGCAGTTGCGCGCTTCGGGCTATGCCGCCGCCAGCTGGGAGAGCACCCGCGCCGAGGTGGACGCGGTGGACCAGAACGCGGTGCTGTGGGTCACCGCCCAGTCGGGCCCGCTGTTTCGCACCGGCGAGCTGCGCATCCTGGGCCTGGAGCGGCACGACGAGCAGACGGTGCGCAACCTGGCCAACTTCGAGCCCGGCACGCCGGCCACCGAGCAGCTGCTGCTGGACTACCAGGAGCGGCTACAACGCGCGGGCCTCTATGACCGCGCCACCGTCAACATCGACACCGACCCCGCGGTGGCCGACGCCACGCCGGTGACGGTGCGGCTGGGCGAGCTGCCGCTGCAAACCGCCATCGTGGGCCTGGGCGTCAGCGCCAACACCGGCCCGCGGGCCACGCTGGAACACATCCACCGCCGCATCTTTGGCCAGCGGGCCACGCTGCGCAACAAGTTCGAGCTGGCCCAGCTGCGCCAGGCCTGGGAGGGTGAACTCACCTCCCACACCCTGCCCGGCCTCAAGCGCAACCTCGTGGGCGGCGCGCTGGAACGGGTGGAGTCCAGCGACGACGTGGTGCGATCGGCCCGCCTGCGCGCCGGCCGCGCCTTCGACAGCGAGCGCATCGACCGCCTGCTGTTCGTGGAGGTGGAACAGTCCGACACGCGCAACGACCTGGGCACCGAAACTGCCCGCGCCATCTCGCTGAACCTGCACAACACCTGGCGCAAGGTGGACAACGTGCTGCTGCCCACCGACGGCCTGGGCCTGACCCTGCAGACCGCCGTCGGCCAGGCCCGCAGCGACAACTTCGACAACAGCACCGCCACCGGCCCCTATGCCCGGGCCTATGCCAAGCTGCAGTGGTGGAAGCCGGTGGGCGAAGACTGGTACGCCCACACCCGGCTGGAGCTGGGCCAGGTGTTCGTCAAGAACGACCTGCGGGTGCCCGACAGCCAGCGCTTTCGCGCCGGTGGCGACGAATCGGTGCGGGGCTACGGCTACCGCGACCTGGGGCCTGAAGAAAACGGCGTCACCCGCAGCGGCAACGTGCTGATGACCGCCAGTGCCGAGATCGCCACGCCATTGACACCGCGCATTCCGGGCCTGTGGTGGGCCACCTTCGTCGACCTGGGCAATGCCGCCGACCGCTGGAGCGAGCTGAGCCCCGCGCTGGGCGTGGGCGCCGGCGTGCGCTACCGCAGCCCGCTGGGGCCGATCAGCGTCGACCTGGCCTATGGCCGCGAAACCAAATCCGTGCGGCTCCACCTCAGCGTGGGCGTGCAGTTCTGACATGGCCACCGACTTGCCGCCCGATACCCGACCCGACGCTTCGCCGGCCGCGCCCGCGGCCCGGCCCGCGCCGCTGCGCACCCTGCGCGGGCGCGCGCTGCGCTGGACGCTGCTGAGCCTGCTGGCCCTGCTGGTGCTGCTGGCGCTGGCCGCCGCCGGTGCCGCCTGGCTGCTGCGCACGCCGGCCGGCAATGCCTGGCTGCTGGGCCAGGTGCCCGGCCTGGTGGTGCAGCAGCCGCAGGGCCTTTTCAGCGGCGGGCCCTATGCCACGCCGCGTGTGGCCTACACCGGCGCCGACGGCCTGCAGGTGACCGTGGACAACCTGCGCTGGCAAGACCTGCGCTGGCGCTTCCGCCCCAGCGAAGGCACCTTGTTCGGTCTGGTGCTGCAGGCCCCGCATGCCGACCGCGTGGTGGTGCGCACCGCACCCCAGCCCGAGCCGCCCCCCAGCCAGCCGCTGCAACGCCCCGGCGGCCTGCGCCTGCCGCTGGAAGTGCAGGTGCAGGGGCTGACGGTGGACACCGTGCTGGTGGACGAGCAGCCCGCCATCACCGACATCGCGGCCAGCCTGCACCTGGGCGCCGACCGCAACCGCGTGCACCTGCTGCAAGGCGCACGCCTGACGCGCGACGGCCTGCAGCTCACGGCCGATGGCCGCATCGAGACGCAGGGCGACATGGCGCTGCAACTGCAGGCGGCCTTGCGCTCCACGCCGGACAGCAGCTTCCCGCTGCAGGCCGAGGTGCAGGCCACCGGCCCGCTGGACCGCATCGGGCTGACGGCCGCGCTGCGCGCCGCCAGCAGCACCAGCCCCACCGCCTCCGCGGACACCACGCCGGGCCGCATCGACCTGCAGGCCATCGTCACGCCGTTCGAGGCCTGGCCGCTGGGCGCACTGACCGCCAAGCTGCAGGCCCTGGACCTGGCACCGCTGGCCAACGGCCTGCCCGCCACCCGCCTCAACGGCGACGTGCGCGTGGACAGCGCCGGCGCCAACCAGCCGGCCGAGATCGCGCTGCAGATCACCAACGCCCTGCCCGGCCGCTGGGACGAAGAGCGCCTGCCGCTGCAGGCGCTGCAGCTCACGCTGCGCGGCACGCCGGCCGACCGCCGCACGCTGGAGTTCACGCGGCTGCAGGCTGACCTGCCCGCGGCCGGCCGGGTGGAAGGCAGCGGCCGCTGGCAGGCCGATGCGCTGCAGCTGGACCTGCAGCTGGCCGGCGTGCAACCGGCGCAGCTGGATGCCCGCGCCGCGGCCATGACGGTCAGCGGCCCGCTGGCCTTGTCGGTGCGCGGTCTGCCCTCGCCCGACGGCAGCGCGGCCCCCGCCGGGGCGCCGCTGGTGGCCGCGCTGCGCGGTACGCTGGACGGCCGGCTGGCCCAGCCGCAGTCGCCGCGCGCCCGCGTGGTGGTGGACGCCGAAGCCACCCGCCAGCCCGACGGCCAGCTGCTGGCCGAGGTCCGGCAGCTGCAGGCCAGCGCCGGTGCTGCGCGTGCGCAGGCCAAGGCCCGCTTCGAGATGGCGCCCGCGGGCGCCTGGTCGCTGGACACCAGCGGCAGCTTCACCGCCTTCGACCCCACGCCGTGGGTGCCCGGCCCTGCCGGCTCGGCCTGGCGCAAGGGCCCGCACCAGCTGGAAGGCAGCTGGAAGGCCACCGCCAACCTGCCCGCCCCCGCCAACCCCAACACGCCGCTGCTGCAGGCGCTGCGCGGCCAGGCCAACGTGGTGCTGCGCAACAGCCTGCTGGCCGGCGTGCCGCTGGACGGCACGCTGGACTGGAAGGCCACCGGCACCCAGCAGCTGAGCGCCCGGCTGAACGCCGCCGGCAACCGGCTCGACCTGGACGGCCAGACCGGCGGCGCGCCGGCCGCCGACCGCTGGCAAGGCCAGCTCGATGCGCCGGCGCTGGCCGCGCTGGCACCGCTGGGCGGCTTGAGCCCCGCGCTGCAGGCCTGGATGCCCAAAGCCGGCACCGCGCAAGGCCGCTTCCAGCTGCAGGGCCGCTGGCCCGCGCTTCAGACCGACGGCAACCTGCAGGTCAGTGGCCTGGTCACGGGCGATGCGCGGCTGCAGAAGCTGGTGGCCTCGTGGCAGGCCTCGGCCGATGCCAATGCGCCGCTGTCGCTCGACCTGCAGGCCCAGGGCCTGGCGCAAGGCGTGCAGCGCATCGACAACCTCAAGGCCGTGATCGACGGCAGCCTGGCGCGCCACCGCTTCAGCCTGGACGCCGACAGCCCGGTGCGGCCGCCGGCCTGGGCCGACGTGGCCGAAGCCCGCCGGGGCACGCGCACGCCTGCTGCGGCCGGCACCGCCGTGCTGCTGCGCGGCGACGGCAGCTGGCAGCCCGCCAACCGCCTGTGGCAAGGCCGCGTGGCCGAGCTGAGCGCGCGTGATCGCGTGCAGCCGCAGCCCGCCTGGCTGGCCGCGCAGAACCTGGCCGGCGCGCTGCGGCTGGACGCCGACGGCGGCGTGGCCGAAGCCTCGCTGCAGCCCGGCCGGCTGGAGGCGCTGGGCGCCGCCCTGCGCTGGCAGGCCGCGCGCTGGCAGGCCGCCAGCGGCAGCACGCCGCGGCGCATCGACGTGGAAGCGCAGCTCGACCCGCTGCGCGTGGCGCCGTGGCTGGCCCGCTTCCAGCCCGACATGCGCTGGGGCGGCGACCTGGCGCTGCAAGGCCGCATCTCGCTGCACAGCGCGGGCGCGGTGGCCGGCGACGTGGTGATCGAACGCGCCGGCGGCGACCTGACGCTGGCTGACGATGCCGGCGTGGAATCGCTGGGCCTGACCGACCTGCGCGTGGCTGCCTCGGCGCAGAACGGCACCTGGTACTTCACGCAGGCGGTGGCCGGCGCCAACCTGGGCGTGATGGCCGGCTCGCAGGCCTTGCGGCCGCCGGCCGGCGCCGCCTGGCCCACGCCGCAGACGCCGCTGGAAGGGGTGCTGGAGTGGCGGGTGGACAACCTGGCCGTGTGGGCGCCCTGGGTGCCGCCGGCCTGGCGCCTGGGCGGCAAGCTGCGCACCAGCGCCTACTTCAGCGGCACGCTGGGCGAACCCGGCATCAACGGCGAGCTGGTGGGCAGCGAGCTGGCGGTGCGCAACCTGCTGCAGGGCATCGACGCACGCAACGGCAGCTTGTCCATACAACTGAAGGGCACCGAGGCCACGCTGCGCCAGCTGCGGCTGCAGGGCGGCGACGGCACGCTCACGGCCACCGGCCGCGCCACGCTGGGCGCCAAGCCCACGGTGCAGCTGCAGGTGCTGGCCGACCGCTTCACCGCGCTGGGCCGGCTCGACCGCCGCATCGTGACCAGCGGCCGCGCCGACGTCGGCTTCGAGGGCGACCGGCTGAAGGTGGACGGCCGCTTCGGCATCGACGAAGGGCTGATCGACTTCTCGCGCGGCGATGCGCCCAGCCTGGACAGCGACGTGGTGGTGGTGCGCCGCCGCGGCGACCCGCCGATCACGCCCGACGAAGCCGCCGCCGCCAAGCGCGCCGCGGCGCCCACGCCCGCCCCCACGATGAATGCCGACGTGCGGGTGGAGGTGTCCATGGGCGACCAGCTCAAGCTCAAGGGCCGCGGCATCGACACCCGGCTCAAGGGCCGCGTGACCGTCACCACCCCGGGCGGCCAGCTGGCGGTGGACGGCGCGGTGCGCACCGAATCGGGCACCTATGCGGCCTACGGCCAGAAGCTGGAGATCGAACGCGGCATCGTGCGCTTCGACGGGCCGGTGGAGAACCCGCGGCTGGAGATCGTGGCCATCCGGCCGAACCTGGACGTGGCGGTGGGCGTGCAGATCGGCGGCACCGCGCTCAACCCTCGGGTGCGCCTGTTCAGCGACCCCGACATGGCCGACATGGACAAGCTGTCGTGGCTGCTGCTGGGCCGCGCGCCCGACGGCCTGGCCCGCAACGACACCGCGCTGCTGCAGCGCGCCGCGATGGCCCTGATCGCCGGCGACGGACCCTCGCGCACCGGCGACCTGATGAAGAGCATCGGGCTGGACGACCTGTCGGTGCGGCAGGAGGAAAACGGCAGCACCAAGGACACCATCGTGTCGCTGGGCAAGCAGATCTCGCAGCGGGTGTACCTGGGCTACGAGCACGGCGTGAACACCGCCGCCGGCAACTGGCAGCTGATCTACCGCGCCGCGCAGCGCTTCACGCTGCGGGCGCAGGCAGGGGCGGATACCGCGGTGGACGTGATCTGGACTTGGCGGTGGAATTGATGTTGGCCCCCAAGCTCGCTGCGCTCGCGCCCCCCCGAGGGGGAGCACCCGCCCTTGTATCTTCCCGAACCAGGCCCCCAGAGGTTTTTTCTCTGAATGCTGACCGTGTCGCGGTCGCTGCGCCAAACCTGATCCGCCCTTGAGCTGTAG
>NZ_CAXFDV010000448.1:0-5858 GCF_964001545.1 uncultured Aquincola sp. | reverse complement strand
TCCACCACCTGCAGCACCTCGCCCACCAGCTCGGGGTCCAGCGCGGAGGTGATCTCGTCGCACAGCAGCACCTCGGGGTTCATCGCCAGCGCGCGGGCAATGGCCACGCGCTGCTGCTGGCCGCCCGACAGCTGGTCGGGGTAGCTGTCGAACTTGTCGGCCAGGCCCACGCGGGCCAGCAGCTCGGCCGCACGTTCACGCGCCTGGGCCTTGGGCAGGCCCTTGACCAGCGTGGGCGCCAGCATCACGTTCTGCCCGGCGTTCAGGTGCGGAAAGAGGTTGAAGCTCTGGAAGATCATGCCCACGTTCTGGCGCAGCGCACGCATGGCTTGCGCGTCGCCGTGCTTGAGCGGCTGGCCACCGACCACCAGCGTGCCTTCCTGGAACACCTCCAGGCCGTTGATGCAACGCAGCAGCGTGCTCTTGCCCGAGCCGCTCTTGCCGATGAGGGCGATCACTTCGCCGCGGGTGATCTGCAGGTCGATGCCCTTGAGCACTTCGTTGCTGCCATAGCGCTTGCGCAGGCCCTGGATGTGGACCAGCGGGGCAGGGGTGTCTTGCATGGCGGTGATGCGGTGAGAGAGGTTCAACGGGCGATGCGCAGCCGGCGTTCCAGCTGGCGGCTCCACAGCGACAAGGGAAAGCACAGCGCGAAGTACATGAGCCCCACCAGCCCGTAGGCGATGAAGGGCTGGAAGGTGGCGTTGGCGATCATCTGGCCGGCCTTGGTGACCTCGATGAAGCCGATGACCGAGGCCAGAGCCGTGCCCTTGACCACCTGCACCAGAAAGCCCACCGTGGGCGCGATGGCGATGCGCCCGGCCTGCGGCAGGATGACGTGGCGCAGCTGCTCGCGCAGGTTGAGCGCCAGGCTGGCCGAGGCCTCCCACTGGCCGCGGGGCACGGCCTCGACGCAGCCGCGCCAGATTTCGGTGAGGTAGGCGCCGGCATAGAGCGTCAGGCACACCGAAGCCGCCATCAGCGCCGAGGTCTTGACGCCCAGCAGCGCCAGGCCGAAGTAGGCCAGGAACATCTGCATCAGCAGCGGCGTGCCCTGGAAGACCTGGACATACAAGCCCACGCCCGCCTGTGCGCCCGGCAGCTTGGCGATGCGGATGACCAGCATCAACAGCCCCAGCGCGGCGCCGCCGACGAAAGCGATGAGCGACAAGGCCACCGTCCAGCGCAAGGCCAGCACCAGATGGCCGAGGATGGTGCCGATCGTGAAGTCGACCATGTGTGTGCCCCGGGTGCCTCAGCGGTGGAAGATGAAGCGCGGGCCGGCCCAGTTGAGCAGGCTGCGCAGCAGCACGGCCAGGCCCAGGTAGAGCAGGGTGACCACGATGTACGACTCGAAGCTGCGGAAGGTGCGGCTGCTGATGAGGTTGGCCGCATACGAGGCCTCGGGCGTGGAGATCTGGCTGCACACGGCCGAGCCCAGCATCACGATGATGATCTGGCCCACGATGGCCGGCCACACGCGGCGCAGCGCCGGCGGCAGCACCACGCGCGAGAAGATCTGCCAGCGGTCCAGCGCCAGGCTTTGCGCTGCCTCGATCTGGCCGCGGCCGGTGTTCTCGATGCCGGCGCGCACGATCTCGCAGGCATAGCCGCCCAGGTTCAGCACCATGGCCAGCACGCTGGCCACCTCGGGCGACAGCCGCAGGCCGATGGACGGCAGGCCGAAGAACACGAAGAACAGCTGGATGATGAAGGGTGTGTTGCGGATCAGCTCCACATAAGCCCCCACCACCGCCTGCAGCCAGCCCGGGCCTTCGGCCCGCGCCCAGGCGCACGCAATGCCCAGCACGATGCCGAAGGTGGCGGCCGCTGCCGTCAGCCCCAGCGTGACCAGCAGGCCACGCAACAGCATCGGCCATTCGATGAAGACGGCGGAGAAGTCGAGGGTCATGCCAGGACCGATCGCAAGAGGTGTGCCAAAGCGGTGCACGCAAATCGGCCAAACCGGAAGCAATGCCGCCTGGCAATGATGGCTTTGCGCATGGAAAGCACCCGAAGTTGCATGGCCGCTTCCATCCGCCGGCGCCGCCGCTACGCTGTGACCCACGCGCCCACTTGGCCGGCGCGCTGGACCCTTGACCCATGAACACGCCTTCCACCCGCTCCGAACACGACCTGCTGGGTGACCGAGACGTGCCTGCCGAGGCTTACTACGGCGTCCACACGCTGCGCGCGGTGGAGAACTTTCCCATCACCGGCACGCCCATCTCGGTCTACCCCGAGCTGGTGCAGGCGCTGGCCAGCATCAAGCAGGCCGCCGCGCTGGCCAACCATGAGCTGGGCCTGCTGGACAGCACCCGCTGCCAGGCCATCGTGGCCGCGTGCGAAGAGCTGCGCCAGGGCCGGCTGCATGAGCAGTTCGTGGTCGACGTGATCCAGGGCGGGGCCGGCACTTCCACCAACATGAACGCCAACGAGGTGATCGCCAACCGCGCGCTCGAACTGCTGGGCCACCGCAAGGGCGAGTACCAGCACCTGCACCCGAACGAGCACGTCAACATCGGCCAGAGCACCAACGACGTGTATCCGTCGGCACTCAAGGTGGCCACCTACCACGGCATCCTGGGCCTGGTCGACGCGATGGCCTACCTGCGCGCCGCCTTCGAGGCCAAGGCCGAAGAGTTCGCGGGCGTGCTCAAGATGGGCCGCACCCAGCTGCAGGACGCGGTGCCGATGACGCTGGGGCAGGAGTTCAGCACCTATGCGGTGATGCTGGGCGAAGACGAACTACGCCTGCGCGAGGCGGTGTCCCTGCTGTGCGAGCTGAACCTGGGCGCCACCGCCATCGGCACCGGCATCACGGCCCATCCGCAGTACGCGCCGCTGGTGATGAAGAAGCTCTGCGAGATCACCGGCCTGCCGCTGGTCACCGCGGCCAACCTGATCGAGGCGACGCAGGACTGCGGCGGCTTCGTGCAGCTGTCGGGCGTGCTCAAGCGGGTGGCGGTCAAGCTGTCCAAGACCTGCAACGACCTGCGGCTGCTGTCCAGCGGCCCGCGCGCCGGGCTGGGTGAGATCAACCTGCCGCCGATGCAGGCCGGCTCCAGCATCATGCCGGGCAAGGTGAACCCGGTGATCCCCGAGGTGGTGAACCAGATTGCCTATGAAGTCATCGGCAACGATCTGACGGTGACGATGGCCGCCGAATCGGGTCAGCTGCAGCTCAATGCCTTCGAGCCCATCATCGCCCACAGCCTGTTCAAGAGCGTCAAGCACCTGCGCAACGGCTGCATCACGCTGGCCGACCGCTGCGTCAAGGGCATCACCGCCAACCCCGAGCGCACGCGCGCCACGGTGGAAAACTCCATCGGCATCGTCACCGCGCTCAACCCGTACATCGGCTATGCCAACGCCACCTCGGTGGCGCAGGAAGCGCATGCCACCGGCGGCAGCGTCTACCAGATCGTGCTGGACCAGGGCCTGCTGTCCAAGGAACAGCTCGACCAGCTGCTGCGCCCGGAGATGCTGACCACGCCGCAGCCGATCACGCTGTCTCGCGCCCCTTGACGGCCACCCACAGCACCCGGTTGGCCGGCGTGGGCACGCCCAGCCGCTCGCCGGTGCGCACCACGAAGCCGTTGAGGTGGTCGATCTCGGTGGGCTTGTTGCGCGACAGGTCCTGCGCGGTGGACGAGCGCTGGCCCGGCATGGTCTGGGCGATGCGCAGCACCGCCTGCCACACCACCTCGTCTTCCAGCGTGGTGACGCCGGCCGCATGGGCCACGCGCAGGCATTCGTCCACCACCTCGCGCAGCGCGGGCAGCAGGCCGGTGACCTGCACCAGCTGGCCGTAAGGCAGGCCGGTCAAGGCCGAGAAGGCGTTGTATGCGCAGTTGAGGATCAGCTTGGTCCACAGCGCGGCCATCGCATGGTCCGACACCTCCACCGGCACGCCGGCCGCGCGCAGCAGCTCGGCGATGCGCTCGCTGTCGGCCGAAGGGCCGATCACCAGCTCGCCGCGGCCGTGGTGCTTCACATGGCCGGGGCCGGCCATCTCGGTGGCCACGTACACCACCGCCGGCAGCACCGGCCGGCCCAGCGCCGTCTGCAGCCGCTCGGCGTTGTCCACGCCGTTCTGCAGGCTCAGCAGCACCGCGTCGGGCGCCAGGTAAGGCGCCATCGCGGCGGCCGCGGCATCGGTGTCGGTGGACTTCACGCACACCAGCACCAGCTCGGCGCCTTGCACGGCGGCGGTTTCGGTGCTGGCCTGCACCGGCACCACGAACTCGGTGCCGTCGGCGGTCGACAGGCGCAGGCCGTCGCGCTGCATGGCTTGCACATGCTGCACGCGGCCGATCAGGGTGAGGGCATGGCCGCCCGCGGCCAGCAATGCCCCGTAGTAGCAGCCCACGGCGCCTGCGCCCATCACGGCAATTTTCATAAGGGCCTTTCTAACGGGTGAGGTGGTGACGTTGGTGCCAGTCTGCCAAGGATTCTTCCGGGTAGGTGTCGGCAATGCGGTCTTCGCGGTCCACCACCACCGCCACCCACTCGGGCTTGCTGCCCAGCATCATGTGCGTCACCGCGGGTGGGCTGGGCAGCGGCGTGTCGATGGCGCCGGCGTGCGGGTGCACCAGGTCGGGCCATTGTGGGTCGTACAGCCACAGCGCGGTGCCGCACTGGCGGCAGAAGTGCCGCTGGCCGCTGCTGGTGCTGCCGTCGTCCATGCGGGCGCGGTACACGCTCAGTTGGTCTTCGCCCTGCACCTTCAGTGTGCGGTGGTCGGCGCCCAGGTTGATGGCAAAGCCGCCGGTGCCCGCCGTCTTGCGGCAGATGCTGCAGTAGCAGCGCATGAACGGCACCGGCTCATGCGATTGCACGGAAAAGCGCACGGCGCCGCAGTGGCAGGAGCCTTCGAGTTGCATGGCACGGCCTTTCAGGGTGGCGGGCGGGGCGCCCGGATGGTGGCGTCGGCGGCAAGCCCGGTGCCCGCGGGATGGTTGAATGCCGGCTTCACTCTTGCAGGACGGAAGATGAAACTGCTTCGGCATGGCCCCAAGGGCCAGGAACGCCCCGCGCTGATCGACGCCCAGGGCACGCTGCGCGACCTCTCGGGCGTGCTGCCCGACATCACGCCCGACACACTGTCGCCCGCCGGCCTGGCCCGGCTGCGTGAACTGGACGTGGCCACGCTGCCCGCGCTGCCGCAGGCCGGCCGCATCGGCGTGCCCTGGGCCGGCATGCGCAAGTTCATCTGCATCGGCCTGAACTACGCCGACCATGCGGCCGAAAGCAACCTGCCGGTGCCGGCCGAGCCGGTGATCTTCATGAAGGCCATCACCGCGCTGATGGGCCCGAACGACCCGGTGGTGCTGCCCCAGGGTTCGGTCAAGAGCGACTGGGAGGTGGAGCTGGGCGTGGTCATCGGCAGCACCGCCCGCTACGTGAGCGAAGCGGACGCCCTCAAGCACGTGGCCGGCTACTGCGTGGTCAACGATGTGTCCGAGCGTGAGTACCAGATCGAGCGGGGCGGCACCTGGGACAAGGGCAAGGGCTGCGACACCTTCGGCCCGGTCGGCCCGTGGCTGGTGACGGCCGACGAGGTGCTCGACCCGCAGCAGCTGGGCCTGTGGCTGGAAGTCAATGGCAAGCAGGTGCAGAACGGCAGCACCCGCACCATGGTGTTCAACGTGGCCACGCTGGTGAGCTACGTCAGCCGCTTCATGACGCTGCAGCCCGGCGACCTGATCAGCACCGGCACGCCGCCCGGCGTGGGCATGGGCCACAAGCCGCCGGTGTACCTGAAGGCCGGCGACACGATGCGCCTTGGCATCGAAGGCCTGGGCGAGCAGCAGCAGACGGTGCATGCCTGGGACCCGGCCTTGATCGACGGCTGA
>NZ_CAXFDV010000447.1:0-8169 GCF_964001545.1 uncultured Aquincola sp. | reverse complement strand
TCATCACCGGCCGCCGGCAGGCGGAACTGGCCGTGGCCGCCAAGCGCATCGGGCCGGCGGCCACGGCGCTGCGCGCCGATGCCTCTGTGCTGGCCGACCTGGACGCGGTGTACGCAGAGATCGCCCGCCGCGCCGGCCGGCTGGACATCTTGTTTGCCAACGCCGGGGGTGGCGACATGCTGCCGCTGGGCGCCATCACCGAAGAACACTTCGACCGCATCTTTGCCACCAACGTGCGCGGCGTGCTGTTCACGGTGCAGAAAGCGCTGCCCCTGCTCAGCCATGGCGCATCGGTCATCCTCACGTCGTCCACCACGTCCATCCAGGGCACCGCGGGCTTCAGCGTCTACAGCGCCAGCAAGGCGGCGGTGCGCAACTTCGCGCGGTCCTGGGCGCTCGATCTGAAGGACCGCCACATCCGCGTCAACGCGGTGAGCCCCGGCCCCATCCGCACGCCGGGCCTGGGCGATCTGGTGCCCGAAGAAGCCCGGCAGGCGCTGTTCGACCACCTGGCCGCGCAGGTGCCGCTGGGCCGGCTGGGCGAGCCGGAAGAGATCGGCCAGGCCGTGGCCTCCCTGGCTTCGCCGGCGGCGAGCTTCATCAACGGCACCGAGTTGTTCGTTGACGGCGGGATGGCCCAGGTCTGAAGCCGCCTGCTCAGGCGGCCGCCCCGGCCGCAGGCCGTGCATCCATGCGGCGGTGGCTGCGCTCCAGCCGGTCGATGGCCGCCACCGCGTGGGGCTGCTCCACCATGCGCCGCAGCAGCATGGTGGACAAGGTGGCGGCCAGCAACGGGCTGCGCAGGTCGTGGGTCACGGCCGCGACCACCAGCTGGCCCTGCGCCCGGCGGTGCGTGGCCATCAGCGTGGGTGGCCGCGCCGGAGGCCAGGAACACCGCGCTGGTGATGGGCGACGACCACCAGACGAGCGGCCAGGGCGCTTACCGGGGCAGGCCCATGCCATGCGCCAGCACGATGCAGGCGCTGGCCACCACCAGCAGCAGCCCCAGCGTCACGGCCTGCTGCCGCCGGTGCGGAAAGGCCACTGAGCCGCCGGCGCCCAGCAGCACCATTGCGGACGCGCCGAGCCGGCAATGCACGCGCCCGCTACGCGACGTGGGTGCTTCGCCTTCTTCAACATGCGGCGTCGTCCGACGCGCGCACGGCGTCTTGTGCGGCACAGTGGGTGGATCTGCCACGCGCCGGAGCGCCTTCAGTCCATGCAGGAAGTTCGCACGTGGATCCCTTATTGCGGTGAGGCACCGACGCCCGAGTTCTGGCTGAGCCGCTGGAACCTCGACCCGGTGCTGTGGGCCGGCTTGCTGATGGCCGCCGCGCTGTTGTGGCTGCCGGGGCGCCTGCCGGCCTTGTCCGGCGGCCAGCGCCTGTCGCTGCGCTGGGCCTGGGTGTTGGCGGTGCTGCTCTACGTCTCGCCGCTGTGCGCGCTCAGCTCGGCCTTTTTCACCGTGCGCGTGGTGCACCACATGGCGCTGGTGCTGTTGATCGCGCCCTTGCTGGCCCATGGCCTGGCACCCGGGCTGCGCCGCCTGCCGGCGCCGCTGTGGCCTTGCACGGCGCTGGCCGCCGCCGCCTTCTGGACCTGGCATGTGCCCGGGCCTTATGCCGCCGCGCTGTCGTCCGATGCGGTGTATGCACTGATGCAGCTGAGCCTGCTGGCCACGGCCGCCGCGTTCTGGCTGGCCCTGCAGCGCAGCGACGCGCCGCGTGCGCTGGCTGCCATTTTGGTGAGCACGGTGTTGATGGGCCTGCTGGGCGCGCTCATCACCTTCGCGGCGCGGCCGCTGTACGAGCCGCACTTCGCGTCCACGCTCGGCTGGGGCGTGTCGCCGCTGGAAGACCAGCAGCTGGCCGGCATCGTGATGTGGGCGCCGGGCAGCATCGCCTACCTGCTGGCGGCGGTATGGATCGGTTGGCGCTGGCTGCGCGCCGAACGCCACCGCGGCCTGGCGGCCGACGCGGCATGAACCTCGTCTCGCTGATCGAATGGGCCGAGGGCTACAACCGCCGCGGCCTGTATTCGCCCATCGGCGTGGCCTTTCATTGGGTGATGGCCGCGCTGATGGTGTTCCAGCTGGGTTATGGCTGGTACCTGGCCTGGCTGCCCGTGGGCGGCGACAAGCACCTGGGCTACCAGACCCACACCGAGATCGGCCTGGCCATCATGGCGCTGGGCTCGCTGCGCTTTTTCTGGCGCAGCCAGATCAGCGGCCCGAAGAACGTCGAGGAAGACTCCTTCCAGGGCCGCGCCAGCCGGCTGCTGCAGAACTGGTTCTACGTCAGCTTCTTCGCGCTGCCGATCAGCGGCTGGGTGATGTGGTCCACGCTGCCTGGCGACCTGCCGCTGTCCATCGGCGGCGTGCTGCCGTTTCCCAACCTGCCGTTCGACCAGCTGTCCGAAGGGCTGCAGCGGTGGCTGATGCAATGGGCCGCCACGCTGCACCTGTGGATCGTCTGGCTCACCATGCTGGCCATCCCGGGCCATGCGGGTGCGGCGGTGCTGCACTACGTGGTCAAGAAAGACCGCGTGCTGCCTTCGATGCTGGACCTCAACGGGCCTGGGAAGCCGGGCGTGCTGGGATCGCAGACAGATGGAGGCTCAGCTGCCTGACCTCTTGCGCATCCAGCTGCTGCGCCACCTTCAACATCGCCAGGTCGCCGTCGTTGCGCCGCTTGGACTGCTGCCAGTCCTGCAACTGCTGCGTCAGGTACAGGGCAGGTTGCGCCTGCAGCGGCGGCCCGCCGGGCGCGCCTGCACCGTCCACGCCATGGCAGCTCTGGCAGGCGCGGGCATACAGTGCCGCCGTGGCGGAGTCCACCGCTGCGGTGGTGGCCGGCGCCAGGGCGGCGGCCGGCAACGCGGCGTAGTACGCCGACACCTGCACCCGCTCATGGCTGTCCAGGAAGCGGGCCACGTCGCGCATCACCGCATGCGGCCGCAGGCCGGCGGCAAAGTCTTCCATCTGCTTTTGCAGGTAGCCGGCCGGCAGACCGGCCAGGCGCGGCGCATCGAAGCCATTGCCTTCGCCGCGCGCGCCATGGCAGGTGACGCAGGCATAACGTGCGCCGCCTTCGCCGCCGCTCATCGCGATCAGTTCGCCGCCGCGGCCGAAACGGTCGGCGCTGGGCGCCATGCGGTCGGTGCAGCCCCACGCGGGCAGGACGAGTGCCAAGGCCATGGCCAGACGGGCATGGCGGGGGCGGCGAATGGGTGAGGGGGGACTGCTGTTGGACATCGGCTGCGGGCCATCTTCCCCGGCGCGCCAACGCCGGTCAAGCGTGGGGCTGCTGCTGCTGCTGGCCGGCAGCCTGCTGGCCGGCTGCGACGGCCCGCCCGACCGCACGCCCACGGTGGGCGATGCCAGCGTGGCCCGTGGCCGCCAGCTGGTGATGCAGCACGGCTGCACCGCTTGCCATGCCTTCCCCGACGTCCAGTGGCCCCGCGGCGGGCTGGGTCCTTCGCTCGACCGGTTCGGGCGCCAGGGGCTCATCGCCGGGCAGCTGCCCAACCAACCCGGCGTGCTGATGGCCTTCGTGCGCGACGCACCTTCGATGGTGCCCGGCACCGCCATGCCCGCCTTTCCCATGTCCGACCAGGATGCCCGTGATGTCACAGCCTACCTCCTCCAGCTCGGCGCTCGCTGAAGCGCTGCGCGGCTGGCCGCCGCCCGTGCTGGACCCGCAGGGCCCGGTGTCCAGCAGCATCAGCACGCTGGCCTGGGTGCTGCTGGCCCTGGTCACGCTGATCTTCCTGTTCGTGTGCGCGGCGCTGTGGGTGGCGCTCTACGGCAGCGACGAGCTGCGCGCCAGGCTGGGCGGCGAACGGGTGGTCAAGTGGCTGGGGCTGATCATTCCCTCGGGCATCCTGGCGGTGCTGCTGGCCGGCGGCACGCTGCTGGTGGCCAGCGTCACGCGCAGCACCGGCGACGAGCTGCGCATGCGGGTGTCCGGCAACATCTACTGGTGGCGGGTGTCGTACCTGGATGCGCAAGGCCAGGAGTTCATGGCCGATGCCAACGAGCTGCACATCCCGGTCGGCCGGCCGGTGCTCATCGACATGGTGTCCGAAGACGTGATTCACAGCTTCTGGGTGCCGCGGCTGGGCGGCAAGATGGACATGATCCCGGGCCGCACCAACCAGCTGCGGCTGCTGGCCGACCAGCCCGGCAGCTACGGTGGCCAGTGCGCCGAGTTCTGCGGCGGCGCCCATTCGCTGATGGGCTTCGTGGTGGTGGCGCATGCGCCCGACGATTGGGAACGCTGGCTGGCCGCGCGCCGCGCACCGCGCCCCGCGCTGCCGGCCGAAGACACCGAGGTGGCGCGCGGCGCGCGCCTGTTCAACGAGGTGGGCTGCGCCGCCTGCCACCGCGTGGCCGGCACCGAGGCCCAAGGCCTGGCCGGCCCTGACCTGAGCTTCGTAGGCTCGCGCAGTTCACTGGGCGCCGGCATCCTGCCCAACAACCGCGGCACGCTGGTGGGCTGGATCGGCGACAGCCAGTCCATCAAGCCCAACAACCGCATGCCGGCCTACCGCTCGCTGCCCGCGGCCGAGCTGCAGGCGCTGGCGGCCTACATGGAGTCGCTGCGGTGACGCAGGCTGCCTTGCCCGGCGCGGCGGCCGAGCCCGCCGAGACCGCCTTCGACCGGCGCCTCTACGACCGCTTTCCCACCCGTGGCGATCGGCCCGAAGGCGAGCTGGAGCAGCTGGAGGCGGTGTGGGCACCGCCCACCGGCATCCGCAAGCTCACCGACGTCAACAACAACTTCATCGGCTTCATCTTCATCGTCACCGCCTTCGCCTTCTTCCTGGGCGCAGGCGTGCTGGCGCTGGTGATGCGGGTGCAGCTGACGGCGCCGCTGGCCGGCATCGTGCCGCAGGAAACCTACAACCAGCTGTTCACCATGCACGGCTCGGTGATGATGTTCCTGTTCGCGGTGCCCGCGATCGAGGCCATCGCGGTGATGCTGCTGCCTCAGATGCTGGCCGCGCGCGACCTGCCGTTTCCGCGGCTGTCGGCCTACTCGTACTGGACCTATGCCATCGGCGGCACGGTGTTCTTCGGCTCGGTGTTCTTCAGCCTGGCGCCTTCGGACGGCTGGTTCATGTACCCGCCGCTCAGCTCGGGCGTGTACTCCAAGGGCATCAACGCCGACTTCTGGTTGCTGGGCATCGGCTTCATCGAGATCAGCGCCATTGCCGGCGCCATCGAACTGGTGGTGGGCGTGCTGCGCACCCGCGCGCCCGGCATGTCGCTGGCCCGCATGCCGGTGTATGCCTGGGCGGTGCTGATCTTCGGCGTGATGATCCTGCTGGCCTTTCCGTCGATGATCCTGGTCACGTTTCTGCTGGAGCTGGAACGGGCCTTCAATTGGCCGCTGTTCGACCCCACGCGCGGTGGCGATCCGCTGCTGTACCAGCACCTGTTCTGGTTCTTCGGCCACCCCGACGTCTACATCATCTTCATCCCTGCATCCGCCATGGTGTCCACCATGGTGGTCACGGTGGCGCAAAAGCGGCTGGTGGGGCATGAGATCGTGGTGCTGGCGATGATCGCCACCGGCTTCATCAGCTTCGGCGTGTGGGCGCACCACATGTTCACCGTGGGCATGCCGGGGCTGGCGGCGGGCTACTTCTCGGCCGCCTCGATGGCGGTGGCCATACCCGCCGGGGCGCAGGTGTTCGCGTGGATCGCCACCCTGGCTTCGGGCCGGGTGCAGCGCAACGTGCCGGGGCTGTTCCTGGTGGGCGGCGTCCTCATCTTCGTGATGGGCGGGCTCACCGGCGTGATGGTGGGCATGGTGGCCTTCGACGGCCAGGCGCACGACACCTACTTCGTGGTGGCGCATTTCCACTACGTGCTCATCGGCGGCATGCTGTTTCCGCTGTTCGCGGGCTTTTACTACTGGACGCCGATGATCAACGGCCGCCGGCTGTCCGAGCGCGTGGGCCGCTGGGTGTTCTGGCTGATGTTCATCGGCGTGCACGTGTGCTTCCTGCCCATGCACCTGGCCGGGCTGATGGGCATGCCGCGCCGGGTGGACACCTACCTGCCGGGCCGGCTGTGGGAAGTGCCCAACCTCGTCTCCACCGTCGGCGCCTTCGTCATGGCCGCTGGCGCGCTGCTCTTCGTCGTCGATGTGGTGCGCTGCTTCACGCGTGCCGCACGCCCGGGGGAAGAAGAAGCCGGCAACGTGTGGAACGGCGGCACGCTGGAATGGCTGCCGGCGGGCAACTACTCGGTGCGCTCGATCCCCATCGTGCGCGACCTGGAGCCGCTGTGGGCACAGCCGCAGCTGGCGGCCGATGTGGAGGCGGGCCGCTATTTCCTGCCCGGCAGCGTCACCGGCCAGCGCGAGACGCTGGTCACCAGCCCGCTGCAGGCCGAGCCGCAGTACCTGCAGATCATGCCCGGGCCTTCGTGGTGGCCGTTTCTGGCGGCGGTGTTCACCGCGGGCTTCTTCCTGCTGCTCACCGTCAAGGCGCTGGTGCTCACGGCCCTGTGCGGCGTGCTGGCCATCGCGGGGCTGATGCGCTGGCTGTGGGACAACGACCGCCACCTGCCGCAAGCCGAGGTGGACGTGGGCGGCGGCGTGCGCCTGCCCACCTATGCCGCCGGGCCGCAGGCCCACGGCTGGTGGGCCGCGGTGCTGCTGGACGTGGTGCTGGGCACCATCTTCGTGATGGCGATGTTCTCGTACCTGTACCTGTTCAACGCCCACCCCGAGGCCTGGCGCGTGGCCGCGCCGCTGGGGGCGCTGGTGCCGGGCTTGACCTTGCTGGCCGCGGCCGGCGGGCTGGCCTATGCGTCGCGGCCCTTGATGGCCCGCTTCGAGCGCGGTGCCGGCTACAGCGCCGCGGCCATGGGCCTGAGCGCGCTGTGCCTGGCCGGGGCACTGGGCGTGGACCTGTGGCACTGGTGGCAGGCCGGCCTGCGGGGCGATGCCAGCGGCCAGGGCGCCACGGTGTTCGCGATGATGGCCTGGCACGGCGCCGTCGTGGTGGCGGTGCTGCTGTCGGCGCTGTTCTACGTGGCCCGCTGGCTCCGTGGGCTGGCGCCGCGGCCGGCCAACAAGACGCTGGAGGCGCTGCGCATCTTCTTCCTGTTCGCCGCGATGGAAGGCACCGCCGGGCTGCTGCTGCCGCGGCTGGTGCCCTGGGGGGGTGCATGAGCCGTACCGCACGCGCGACGGTGCGCAGCTTGATGCTCACCGCCTTCAGCATCTGGTTCGTGCACTTCCTGCTGTGCTGGGCGGCGGTGGAGATCTGGCCGGGCCAGCCGCTGGCCAACCAGCTGGCCTGGGGCTTCACCGTGCTCGCGCTGGCGGCCATGGGCTGGCACTTCAGCCGCGTGCAAAGGCTGTCGGGTCAGGGCGGCCTGGTCGGCTTCGGCCGCCGCTTCGCGCAGGGCGCGGTGGCCATCGCCACCGTCGCGCTGCTGTTCACCGCAGTGCCGGCGCTGGTGTTCCTGCCTTAGCTCACTGCGTGTCCAGCCCCTCGTGGCGCAGCGCCAGCTGCACCGCGGGGCGCTGCTCCAGCCGCTGGCGGTAGGCCTGCAGCGCCGGCGGCACGGTGGCGCCCTTGCTGTCGGCCCAGCGCAGCATCACGTACAGGTAGGCGTCGGCCACCGTCATCTCGTCGCCCATCAGGTAGTCGCCCTTCATCTGGCCGGCCAGGTACTGCAGGCGCTGCGAAGCCTTTTCCAGTGCGGCCGTCTTCTCGGCGTCGCTGGTCGGGAAGAAGGTGCGGCCGAACTGCTTGTGCACTTCGGTGGAGATGAAGGCCAGCATTTCCAGCAACCGCGTGCGACCCATCTCGCCACCCGGCAGCTGCTGGCCGCTGCGCTGGGCGATCCAGTCCAGCAGCGCGACGTTTTCGGTCAGCGTGCTGCCATCGTCCAGCACCAGCGTGGGCACATAACCCTTGGGATTGATGGTGCTGAAGTCCTGGCCCTCTTCGGTGCGTTTGGCACGCAGGTCGACGGTGACGCGGTCGAAGTCGATGCCGGCTTCATGCAAGGCGATGTGCGATGCCAGGCTGCAGGCACCAGGGGCAAGGTAAAGCTTCATGGGGTGTCTCCTTGGGGGGTGGCGCATGTTCGCGCCACAACGGCCTTGGAGCAATCGGCATGCGCACGCACGGGCGCGGCCCGCC
>NZ_CAXFDV010000446.1:0-8791 GCF_964001545.1 uncultured Aquincola sp. | reverse complement strand
GCCTGGGGCTGCTGATCGCCAAGCGCCTGGTGTCCGACATGGGCGGCCAGGTGAGCCTGAGCAGCCAGCCCGGTTTAGGCACTTCGGTGCGGGTGAGCCTGCCGGCAGCCGCGCCTGCACTGCCGCCGGCGGGAGCGGCCTCTGCTGAAGCCGTGCCGCAGGCCGCGGCGCAGCCCGCCGCCCCCCCGTCGACGGAGCCGCCGCCCGCACCGCCGCCCACCCGCAAGCTGCAGGTGCTGTACCTGGAGGACAACCGCGTCAACGCGCTGCTGTTCACCGAGGCACTGCGCGCCCGGCCCGACATCGAGACGCATGTGGCCGACTGCGGCCAGGAGCTGTTTGAGATGCTGCCGCAGTTGCGGCCCGACGTCTTCGTGCTCGATGCCCACCTGCCCGATTGCAACGGCTACGACGTGCTGGCGCGGCTGCGCGCGATGCCGGGCCATGCCGACACGCCGGCCTACATGTGTTCGGCCGACGCCGCACCCGAGGACCTGGCCCGTGCCCAGGCCGCGGGTTTCGCCGGCTATTGGTCCAAGCCACTGGACTTGTCCCGTATCCTCGCCGACCTTGGCCGACTGGCGGCCGACCTCCGCTGACACCCCCTCCACCGCATGACGACCCGAACCGACACCGCCTGGCGCCACGGCACTCCGCAGCGCACCGCGGTCCTGCTCGTCAACCTGGGCACGCCCGACGCGCCCACCGCCCCGGCCCTGCGCACCTACCTGGCCGAGTTCCTCAGCGACCCGCGTGTGGTCGAGATCCCGCGCGCGGCCTGGCTGCCCATCCTGCACGGCGTCATCCTGCGGGTGCGGCCGGCCAAGTCGGCCGCCAAGTACGCCAGCATCTGGACGCCCGAAGGCTCGCCGCTGGCGGTGTGGACCCGGCGCCAGACCACGCTGCTGCAAGGCCACCTGGGCGAGCGCCTGGGCCAGCCCGAGCCGGCCGTGCTGGTGCGCTACGCGATGCGCTACGGCAACCCGTCCATTCCGTCCGTGCTCGACGAGCTGAAGGCCCAGGGCGCGACGCGCATTCTGGTGCTGCCGCTGTACCCGCAGTACGCCGGCTCCACCACCGCCACCGCCAACGACAAGATCAACGATTGGCTGGGCCGGCAACGCCGCCAGCCGGAGCTGCGCTTCGTCAACCACTACCACGACGACCCCGGCTACATCGCCGCGCTGGCCCGCCGCGTGACCGACCACTGGGCCACGCAGGGCCGCGGCCAGAAGCTGGTGCTCAGCTTCCATGGCATGCCCGAACGCACCCTGCACCTGGGCGACCCCTACCACTGCGAATGCCACGTGACCGCCCGCCTGCTGCGCGAGGCGCTGGGCCTGCGGCCCGACGAGCTGCAGGTCACCTTCCAGAGCCGCTTCGGCAAGGCCAAGTGGCTGGAGCCCTACACCGAGCCGACGCTGATCGCGCTGGCGCAGCAGGGCCTCCAGCGCGTGGACGTGATGTGCCCCGGCTTCACCTCCGACTGCCTGGAGACGCTGGAAGAAATCAACCAGGAAGCGCGCGAAGCCTTCCTGCATGCCGGCGGCCAGGCCTTCCACTACATCCCCTGCCTGAACGACCAGCCGCAGTGGATCAGCGCACTGGCGGCGCTGGCCGAGCGGCATCTGCAGGGCTGGGACGTGCGTGGCAAGCCGGCGGCAGAGCTCAACGCCCAGCGCGAGCGAGCGCTGGCCATGGGGGCAACAGAATAAGAAAAGGCCGCCTGCAAGAGGCGGCCCTTTTAACCGACGCGCTTCGCGCGTCAGCGCTTGAACAGCTTGATCAGCCGCGGCAGCACCAGCACCGCGACGATGCAGGCCAGCAGCGTGGCCGACATCGGGCGCTCCCACAGGATGCTCCACTTGCCTTCGCCGATGGACAGGGCATTGCGCAGTTGCGCCTCGGCCAGCGGGCCCAGGATCATGCCGATGACCACCGGCGCGGCCGGGAAGTCGAAGCGCCGCAGCACCAGGCCCAGCAGACCCACGCCATACAGCAGGAACAGGTCGAACGCCGACTGCCGCATGCCATACACGCCCACGGTCGCGAAGATCAGGATGCCGGCATACAGCTGCGCCTTGGGCACCTTCAGCAACTTGACCCACAGCCCCACCATCGGCAGGTTGAGCACCAGCAGCATCACGTTGCCGATGTACAGCGAAGCGATCAGCGCCCACACCAGCGTGGCATTGGTGTCCAGCAGCTGCGGCCCGGGCTGGATGCCGTAGTTCTGGAACGCCCCCAGCAGGATGGCTGCGGTGTTGGAGGTGGGAATGCCCAGCGTCAGCAGCGGAATCAGCGTGGCGGTGATCGCCGCGTTGTTGGCCGCCTCGGGGCCGGCCACACCTTCGATGGCGCCGGTGGTGCCGAACTGCTCCTTGTGCTTGGAGAACTTCTTTTCAGTGGCGTAGCTGAGGAAGGTGGGAATCTCGCTGCCGCCCGCCGGGATGGTGCCGAACGGAATGCCGATGAAGGTGGCGCGCAGCCAGGCCGGGATGGAGCGCTTCCATTCCTGCCTGGTCATGTGCACCTTGGTCAGCTTGTTCTGCGTTTCCACCACGCGGCCTTCGAACAGCACCACGTGCAGCGCCTCGGCCACCGCGAACAGGCCCACCGCGATCAGCACCACCTCCATGCCGTCCATCAGCTCGGGCACGCCCAGGGTGTAGCGCGCCTGGCCGGTGATCTGGTCGATGCCGATCAGGCCCAGCGCCAGGCCGATGAACAGCGAGGTGAAGCCCCGCAGCGTGCTCTTGCCCAGCACCGAGGTGACGGTGGCAAAGGCCAGCACCATCAGCATGAAGTACTCGGGCGGGCCCAGCAGCACCGCGTACTTGGCCACCACCGGCGCCGCGATGGTGACCACCACCGTGGCGATGGTGCCGGCCACGAAGGAGCCGATGGCCGCCGTGGCCAGCGCAGCGCCCGCGCGGCCGTTCTTGGCCATCTTGTTGCCCTCCATCGCGGTGACCATGGAGGCCGCCTCGCCCGGGGTGTTGAGCAGGATGGAGGTGGTGGAGCCGCCGTACATCGCACCGTAGTAGATGCCGGCAAAGAAGATCATCGAGCCGGTGGGCTCGACCTGCAGCGTGATGGGCAGCAGCATGGCCACCGCCGTGGCCGGGCCGATGCCCGGCAGCACGCCGATGGCCGTGCCGATGGTGCAACCCAGCAGCGCCCACAGCAGGTTGATGGGGGTGCCCGCGGTGGCAAAGCCCTGGAGCAGTTGATTCCAGACGTCCATGGTGCCGTTCAGATCCAGCCGGTGGCCGTCAGGCCGGGAAGGTTGATGGCCAACAGCTTGGTGAACAGCCAATACACCGGGGCCGAGATGGCGAGGCCCACCAACAGGTCACGCGCCAGCGTGGCCGGCCGCAGGTCGGGGTGGCCTTGAGAGGCGCGGTAGCCGCGGGTGGCCAGCACGAAGCACAGGGAGCAGCTCAGGATGAAGCCCAGGCTGGTGATCAGGGCCGCGTTGAGCAGGATGCCCGCCGAGACCGCCGCGAAGCCGATCCAGCACGGCTTGCCGTCGCCTTCGATCTCCGGCGCGGGGCCGTCGTCTTCCATGTTGCGGAAGCCGCCGGTCAACGCTTCCCACAACAGCCACAGCCCGCACACAGCCAGCGCGGCCGCCACCACCCAGGGCACGAAGTTGGGACCGATGCCGGCATAGCCGGCTTCGGAGCTGATGTCGCGCGCACCGGCCGCGAGCAGTCCTGCGACCGCCAGCGTGCCGACGGCCACCGCTGTTTGAGAACGCTGCATGGCGAAGGTCAGATCATTCCGGACTTGGCCATGATCGCCCGCAGCGAGGCGAATTCGTCGTCCACGAACTTGTCGAAGGCCGGGCCGGTGAGCACCGCCGGCGTCCAGCCGTTGCGCTCGATCGCCTCGGCCCACGACTTGTGCTTGGTGGCAGTGACGATGGCGTCGGTCAGCACCTTGCGCTGCTCGGGTGTGATGCCGTTGGCGCCGAACACGCCGCGCCAGTTGCCGATCACCACGTTGTAGCCCATCTCCTTCATGGTCGGGATGTCCTGGCCGGGCAGGCGCTTTTCCGAGGTGACGGCCACTGCACGCATCTTGCCGGCCTTGATGTACTCGGCGAACTCGCTCAGGCCGCTGCCGCCCACCGACACGTTGCCGCCCAGGATGGCGGCGGTGGCCTCGCCACCCCCCCGGAAGGCCACGTAGTTGATCTTGGCCGGATCGACACCCACCTCGCGCGCCAGCATGGCCGCGGCGATGTGCTCGGTGGAGCCGCGCGAGCCGCCGCCCCACTTCACGCTGCCAGGGTCCTTCTTCAGCTGCGCGACCACGTCCTGCATGGTCTTGAAGGGCGAGTTGGCCGGCAGCACGAACACGTTGTATTCGCTGGACAGGCGCGCAATGGGCGTGGCCTGCGACAGCTGCACCGGCGGCTTGCCGGTGATGATGCCGCCCAGCATCACCGCGCCCATCACCATCAGCGAGTTGCCGTCGCCCTTGGTGCTGTTGACGAACTGCGCCAGGCCGATGGTGCCGGCGGCGCCGCCCTTGTTCTCATAGCTCACGGTGGCCGCGGCGCCGGAGTCGATCATGGCCTTGCCCAGCGCCCGCCCGGTGGTGTCCCAGCCGCCGCCCGGGTTGGCCGGGATCATCATCTTGAGGTTGGACGAGGCCCAGGCCGACATCGGCAAGGCACCGGTGGCCGCCAGGGCGGCCAGGGATTTCAGGAAGGTGTCGCGACGCATGGTGTCTCCAGACGGAAGCGTTCTAGTGAAAATGCCGGGGCGATCTTCGCCAAGAAAGCTGTCAAACGGCTGTCCAACCACCTAGGGAAAGCGCTAGGGCCACTGGCCCGGGGCGCGCGTGCATGAAGCTGCTGCTGATCGAAGACAACCCCACCATGCAGACCACGCTGCAGCGCTCGTTCCAGCGCCGCGGCTTCCAGGTGGTGGTGTGCGGCGAAGGCAGCCGCGCACTCGACCGCTGGGCCGCCAGCGTGCCCGACGTGGTGCTGCTGGACCTCAGCCTGCCCGACCTGGACGGGTTGGACGTGCTGGCCCAGGCCCGCCAGCGCGGCTACACCACGCCGGTGCTCATCCTCACCGCCCGCAGCACCGTGGGCGACCGGGTGCTGGGCCTGAACACGGGCGCCGACGACTACCTGGCCAAGCCCTTCGACCTCGACGAACTGGAAGCCCGTGTGCAGGCCCTGGCCCGCCGTGCCGGCAAGGCGATGGCACCGACCCCCGAGTTCTGCGGCCTGCGGGTGGACGCGGCCAGCGGCGCCATCTACCACCTGGGCCAGCCGATGGACCTGTCGCCGCGCGAAGCGGCGCTGCTGCGCGGCCTGCTGGCCCAGCCAGGCCAGGCGGTGGCCCGTGAGCGCCTGTTCGAGCTGGTGTTCCCCGGCGATGCCAGCGCGCAGGCTGAAGCCATCGAGGTGGTGGTGTACCGGCTGCGCAAGCGCCTGGCCGCCACCGGGGCGCAGCTGGTCACGCTGCGTGGCCTGGGCTACCTGCTCAAGGGATGAAGCCGCCGCTGCTGATGCGCCTGCGCCGGCGGCTGGCGCGGCTGTCGGTGCGCAGCCGGCTGCTGTGGGGCCTGCTGCTGCCCATGCTGGCCGTGGTGGCGCTGAACACCGCCAGCTTGTATAGACAAGCGCTGCGCTCGGCCAACACCGCCTACGACCGCACGCTGCTGGCCTCGGCCAAGTCGCTGGGCGAGCTGCTGGCGGTGGAGCGCGTGGCCGGCCGCCAGCGCGTCACCACCTCGGTGCCCTACTCCGCGCTGGAAGCCTTCGAGTCCGACAACCGCAGCCGCATCTTCTACAAGGTGCTGGGCTTCGACGGCGAGCTGGTGGCCGGTTACGCCGACTTGCCCGACTGGCATGGCCGCCTGCCCGCCAAGGGCCCGTATGCGGCGCTGGTGGACTTCTACGACGACCGCTACCTCGGTCAGCCGGTGCGCGTGGGCGTGCTGCTGCAGCCGGTGGCCAGCGCCGCCGGCATGGGCACCGCCACCATCCTGGTGGCCGAGACGCTGGAGCTGCGCCAGACCCTGGCCCGCCAGATCCTGCTGGATACCGTGTGGCGCCAGGCCGCGCTGCTGGCAGTGCTGGCGCTGGTGGTGGTGCTGGTGGTGCAAGGCGCCACACGCCCGGTGCGCGAGTTGAGCGAGCTGCTGCGCCAGCGGCGCGAAGGCGATCTGACGCCGGTGGATGCACAAGGCGCGCCGAAGGAGCTGCGCCCGCTGATGGAAGCCACGAACGAGGTGATGCAGCGTCTGCAGCAGCTGCTGGACCACCAGAAGCGCTTCGTGCGTGATGCCTCGCACCAGCTGCGCACGCCGCTGGCGGTGCTCAAGGCCCAGGTGCAGTCGGCCCAGCGCGGCGACGTGCCGCCCGCGCAGGCGCTGCAGGAAATCGGCGCCACGGTGCAGGGCGCCACCGACCTGGCCAACCAGATGCTGGCGCTGGCCAAGCTGGAACAGCTGCGCCAGCAGGGCGCGCCGGCGGCGGAAGACTGGGCGCCCGTCGTGCGCCAGGTGGCGCTGGACATCGCGCCGCTGTCGGCCGACCGCGGCCTGGATTTTTCGCTGGACACGGTGCCCGCCCGTGTGGCTGCGCATCCCTGGGCGCTGCGCGAGCTCACCCGCAACCTGCTGCACAACGCGATCAAGCACGGCCCGCCAGGCAGTGCGCTGCAGGTGCGGCTGGCGGTGGACGGCGGCGAGGCCGTGCTGACGGTGAGCGACGAGGGCCCGGGCATCGGCGATGCGCTGCGCCGCCGGCTGTTCCAGCCCTTCAGCGCCGGTGAGCCGGGCAGCGGCTCGGGCCTCGGGCTCGCCATTTGCCGCGAGATCGTCGAGCCGCTGGGCGGCCGCATCGCGCTCGACAACCGGCCCGGTCCCGAGGGCGTGACCGGCCTGGATGCGCAGGTGCGCCTGCCGCTCGCGGACAATGCCGGCCGCCCATGACGAGCAAACACAAGAACGACGACACGGACCGCGATGGCCCCCGCCTGGACAAATGGCTGTGGGCCGCGCGCTTTTTCAAGACCCGCTCCCTGGCTGCCGAGGAGATCGGCAAGGGCCGCGTGAGCGTGAACGAGCAGGTGGCCAAGGCCTCGCGCGAGCTGCGCGTGGGCGACCAGGTGCAGTTCCGCCAGGGCCCGGTGCAGCGCACGGTGCGGGTGCTGGGGCTGAGCCACGTGCGCGGCCCGGCGCCGGTGGCGCAGGCGCTGTACGAAGAAACCGCCGACAGCATCGCCCGCCGCGAGCTGGCCGCGCAGCAGCGCCGCCAGGGCGTGGAGCCGGCCGCCAGCATCGAGCAGGGCCGGCCCACCAAGCGCGACCGCCGCACCCTGGCCGACTGGCAGCGCTGGAGCGCGTCGGTGGATGACCAGGGCGACCAGGGCGGCGACGACGACGCCTGACCGATTTTCATCAACCTTGCTGCTTGCAGGCCCTCTTGAAACCGGGCGATCGCTCCCCAAGTCCCTGGCAGCTCCCCTCTTCGCTTGAAACAACGATGACGTCGAACGACCCCACCCAACCCGGTTTCAACGCCAACGCGGGCGCCGCAGCCCAGCCTGCCGACGCCGCCGCCCACGCTGCCCACACCGCGCCGGGCGCCGCCAGCGCCGCTGCCGCGGCTGAAGGCGCCGCCGCCGAGCCGCAGGCCGCCGCCGTCTCCTCCGCCGAGGCCCGCCTGGCCGAGCTGGAAGCCAAGCACGCCGAGGTGGCCGACGCCTACCTGCGCTCCAAGGCCGAGGCGGAAAACACCCGCCGCCGCGCCGAAGAGGAAGTGGCCAAGGCCCGCAAGTTCGCGGTCGAGGGTTTTGCCGAGTCGCTGCTGCCGGTCAAGGACAGCCTGGAGGCGGCCCTCGCCATCCAGAACGCCACCACCCAGCAAATGCTCGAAGGCGTGCACGCCACGCTGCGCCAGCTGAGCCAGGCGCTGGAGCGCAACAAGGTGGTCGAGATCTCGCCGCCCGCGGGCACCAAGTTCGACCCCCACCAGCACCAGGCCATCAGCGTGGTGCCGGCGGACCAGGAAGCCAACACGGTGGTCGCCGTGCTGCAAAAGGGTTACCTCATCGCCGAGCGGGTGCTGCGCCCCGCGCTGGTGACGGTGTCGGCGCCGAAATAAAGCCCTTGAAAAACCGCCGGGTTATCCACAACTCGGACCCAAGCAGATTTTTTTGAGATTCAGGAGAACAGAACATGGGCAAGATCATTGGCATCGACCTCGGCACCACCAACTCGTGCGTCGCGGTCATGGAAGGCAACACCACCCGCGTGATCGAGAACAGCGAAGGTGCACGCACCACGCCGTCGATCATCGCGTACCAGGAAGACGGTGAGATCCTGGTCGGCGCCGCCGCCAAGCGCCAGGCCGTCACCAACCCGCGCAACACGCTGTACGCGGTCAAGCGCCTGATCGGTCGCAAGTTCACCGAGAAGGAAGTGCAGAAGGACATCGACCTGATGCCCTACACCATCGCCGCCGCCGACAACGGCGACGCCTGGGTGGAAGTGCGCGGCAAGAAGTTTGCGCCGCCGCAGGTCAGCGCCGAAGTGCTGCGCAAGATGAAGAAGACCGCCGAGGACTACCTGGGCGAAGAAGTGACCGAGGCCGTGATCACGGTGCCCGCGTACTTCAACGACGCGCAGCGCCAGGCCACCAAGGACGCCGGCCGCATCGCGGGTCTGGACGTCAAGCGCATCATCAACGAGCCCACCGCCGCGGCCCTGGCCTTCGGCCTGGACAAGCATGGCAAGGGCGACCGCAAGATCGCGG
>NZ_CAXFDV010000445.1:0-5599 GCF_964001545.1 uncultured Aquincola sp. | reverse complement strand
GGCGGTGGGCGAGCGGCGGCTGGCGGAAGGACCCGGATGCTATCGCAAATGATTCTCATCTGCGAAGTAGCGTGATCCGCGGCGACCGCGCGGGCGCTGGCGCTGGCGCCCTGGGGGCGGGCGCAGGGGCCGGCTCAGCCCTGCAGCAACTGGCGCAGGTTGGCCATCACCCGGGCCGCGAAACGGGGCGGCTGTGCGCGTTGGGGCGGCACGGGGCGCCCAGTGGCGGGGCGCGGGGCGGCGCCGGGGGGCAGGAGCGCCGCAGGCGCGGTCAGCGGCGGGGCAAGCGCGTCCATGGGCGCGGCTGCGGCCGGCTGAACGGCATCCACCGGGCCCGCACCCGCCGGCGCTGCCAGCCCGTGGGGCGCTGCGACTTCGGCGCAATCGCGGGTGACGTAGCCCACGGCCGTCCACTCGCGCAGCATCAGGCACCAGGGGCGCTGCACATCGGCTTCGGTGGCCGCCACCGGCATGGCCAGCGGGCCGGTTTCGGCCTGGCCCGGCAGCGCGCCCAAGGCCAGCGAGGCGATGCAGCGCCCGCTGAAGGGGCCGCCCCGGCAGGGCTGGTCCAGCGCCCACAGCTCCAGCTGCAAGGAGCCACTGAGGTTGTCTTCCGGCCGCGGGTTGCGCACGCGGTCGACCACCAGGGCCAGGCCTTGCGCCGCCACCGGCGACCAGGCCACGCCCTGCAGCCGCGGCTGCACGAAGTGCTCGGGCTGGGCGAAGCGGGCTTCGTCGTGCAGCCAGAGGCTGCCGCCCGCGTCTTGCGCCACCAGCCGCAGCGACATGGCTTGCGGCCCGCCGCCGGCCGGAGGCAGCGCCATCACATAGCCTTCGACGTAGGTCGGCTCGCCATGGGTGTGCAGCGGCACGCTCACCGGCAGTTCGGCCACCAGCGCGGGGGCGGAAGGTGCATCCAGCGCGCTGGCCCACAGCTGCAGCCGCCAGTGGCTGTGCTCGGCGGCCTCGGGTCGCCAATCCACCTCGGCATTGAGGCGGGCGGTGTCGCCTTCGACCCGGTAGCCGAAGGTGCCCACCAGGCAGGCGGCCGGGCGGGGCGCAGGATGCATGTCGGTGAGCAGCGTCGTCATGCCGGGGCTCCAGGCTGTGGGGGCCGGTGGCGCCACGACCGCAGGCAGCGGGTGGCGGGTCAAACGGCGGAGCGGCGGCGCCAGCGTGCGGCGGTGGCGCCGGCCAGCGCCAGGCCCACCAGCGCCAGCGCGCCGGGCTCGGGCACGGTGTTGCCACCGCCGCTGCCGGCGAAGTCGAAGCGCAGGTTGTCGATGGAAAAGCGCGGGTCGTTCTCCTTCGTCAGCCGCAGGGTCACCTGGGTGAAGCCGTCCAGGTCTTCCACGCCCACGAAGCGGGGCGTGTTGCCGCTGTCGAACAGCATCTCTTCCTGCGACACGTCGAGGATGAACTCGCTGCCGTTGGACAGCTGATCCATGCCGACGCGGATGATCGGATCGGCGAAGGTGAAGGTGATGCTCAGCCACGATGGCGTGGCAGGCGCGCCGTAGTCGAAGTTGCTGGCGCCCTGGCTGCCGAAGGCGGCCTGCAGCACGCTGCTGTTGTTGGTGATCAGGCTGCCGCCGGTGACGGTGACGCCCTGGGCCGCGAACTGGCTGCCCACGGCGCTGCGGTCGGGCAGGCTGTTGAAGTCGATCAGCGTGCCGCTGAAGGCCGAGGCGGTCACCGAGACCGGGGCGGCGTGGGCGGGGCTGCCCGACAAGGCCAGCAGCAGGGCGGCCATGCACAGCGAGGGCGCGGTTGTGTGTGTCACCTGATACACCTTTGGTGCGTTGTTCACAGGTGGGCGATGCTACGCAAGATCAGGGCCGCCACGATGACGGGTTTCAGTGCAGCGGCAGCAGCGCCTTCACGCACAGCCCGGGCTCGGCGCGCTCGATGTGCAACTGACCGCCATGGGCCTGCGCCACCAGGCGGCACAGGTACAGGCCCAGGCCCACGCCGCCGGTGCGGCGCTGGCGCGCGCTGTCGGTGCGGTAGAAGGGCTCGGCCAGCCGCGCCAGCTGTTCGTCGTTGACGCCCGGGCCGTGGTCGCGCACCGTCAGCGCCAGCGCCTCGCCCTCGCGCTGCAGGCCCAGCACCACGGCCGTGCCGGCCGCATGCCGGCGCGCATTGCCGATCAGGTTGCGCAGCAGCAGCCGCAGCCGGCTGCGGTCCACCGGCAGCAGCGGCAGCTCGGCGGCCAGGTCCAGTTGCAGCGGCGGCTGGCCCGCATCGTCGGCCGCCACCTCGCGCAGCAGCGCGGCCAGGTCGGTGGGCTCGGTCTGCAGCGCGGCATGGCCGGCGGTGAGCCGCTCACTGTCCAGCAGGTCGCTGATCAGGTCGCGCATCTCGCCCAGGTCGCGCAGCAGTGCGTCGCGGGCTTCGCCGTCTTCCACCAGCTCGGCGTTCACCCGCGCGCGGGTCAGCGGGCTGCGCAGCTCATGGCTGATGGCCAGCAGCAGGCCGCGCTGCGCCTCCAGCATGCGCTGCAGGTCGGCGGCCATGGTGTTGACCTGCCCGGCCAGCTGGCCCAGTTCGTCCTGCCGCTGCACGGCAATCGGCTGGCTGAAGTCGCCCTGGCCATAACGCTGCACGCCGGCGCGTATGCCCTCGATCGGCCGCAAGAGGCTGCTCACGCCGCGCCAGGCCAGCGCCACCAGCAGCAGCAGCAAGGCCAGCGTGGCCCAGCCGATGCCGCGGGCGCGGCGCTCATGCGGCAGCGGCACCAGCCGGAAGGTGACGCGGTGGCCATCGGCCGTCATGCGGCTTTGCCATTCGGCGCCGTCGTCGTCGCGGCCGTGGCGGCGGGCCCGTGCGGCGCGCTCGGGGTGCGAGTCCCAGTGCACCTGCGGCCCGTCGATCTGGATGCGCAGCGGCAGCCGCTGCACCATCTGGCGCGCCTTGTCGATGGACGGCGGCGTGCCCAGGTCGGCGGCGGCCAGGTCCAGGTAATGCGCCACCAGCGGTCGCGCCAGCTCACGCCAGCCACCGCCGCGCATCGACTGCTGCATGCCCGAGAGAAAGACCACGACCGTGGCCACCGCCAGCAGCACGAACAGGGCCATCAGCCGCCAGCGCAAGGACTGGCCCAGGCGCTGTCGGGTGCCCTGCCAGCGGCCACGCCAGCCGGCGGCGGCTTCAGGCACCGCCGTCACGCAGCCGGCCCCGCGGCAAAGGCATAGCCCACGCCGCGCAGCGTGCGGATGCAGTCCAGCGGCTCCAGCTTCTTGCGCAGCCGGCTCACCAGGATGTCCACCGCGCGGGTCAGCAGGTCTTCGGCCGCATGGCCGCGCAGGCGCTCCAGGATCTCGTCCCGACTGAACACCTTGTGCGGCTCGCGCGCCAGCATCACCAGCAGCTCGAACTCGGTGCCGGTGAGGTCCAGCAGCTCACCCTGGCGCAGCGCCTGGCGGCGGTCCAGGTCCAGGCTCAGCCCGTCGAAGGCCATCACCCTCGGGCCTGTGGTCGGGGCGGCCGGCGCGGCACCGCGGCCGCCGCTGCGCCGCCACACGGTTTGCAGCCGGGCCAGCAGCTCACGCGGCTCGAAGGGCTTGGGCACGTAGTCGTCGGCACCCAGTTCCAGGCCCACCACGCGGTCCATCACGTCGCCGCGGGCGGTGAGCATGACGATGGGCAGGTCGCTGTGCTTGCGGATGGTGCGGCACAGCTCGAAGCCGTCCATCTCCGGCAGCATCACGTCGAGGATGGCGGCATCGAAGCCGCCCTCTTTGAGCAGCGCCAGGCCGGCGCTGGGCGTGGTGGCCGACACCAGCTCGCAGTCGAAGCGGCGGAAAAAGGCCGCCAGTGGCGCGGCCAGTTGTTCGTCATCGTCGATCAGCAGCAGGCGTCGCATCCGGCCATTGTCGCGATCAGCCGCGCGGGCCGCGCTCGCCATGGTGGCCGCGGTGGCCACCGCGCCGGTTCAGGAAGTCGCGCACCTTCTGCTGCTGCTCCGGCCGCAGGCTGTCGTAGAAGTCGCCCATCGCGTTGATGAGCTGCGGGCCGCTGGTCTGCAGCGCCTGCGTCTTCTTCTGCAGCAGCACCTGGGCGCCGTTGCGGTCGAAGCTGTTGCCGGTGATCAGCGATTGCAGCTCGGCGCGCGGGCCGCCGGGGGCGCCGCCCATGGCTTCGCGCTGGGCCTTCATCGCGGCGGCCAGGGTGTCGAGCTTGGCCTTCTGGCCGGCATCCAGCTCCAGGCGGCTGGCAATGCGCTCCAGCATCTTGGCCTGGTGCGCGGCGCGTTCTTCAGGGCTGTGCTGGCCCCAGCCGGGGCGGCCCGGCTCGCCGTTGGCAGCCGCGAAGGCCGACAGGCCGCCGAAGAGGACCGAAGCGCCGAGCACGCCGGCCAGGGACCGTTGGATCCAGACTTTCATCGTGGGCTTTCATCAGGGGTTGCGATGGAAGCCATGGTGCCGGCGGCCGTGGCCGCGGTCCTCTCGCCCGGGTATCGGCGCGTTTCGTTTCTTTTCACCGATGAAGTTGCGTGCCTGCAGGCCCGGCGCGGGTGAAGCCGGGCCGCGTTTTCACTTCGGCCGCCTCATCTTGAAAAGCGCTTCAGGCGTGATCTCGAAGTAGTCGGCCGGGCCGCCGCCGCGCAGGATGGGGCGGGCCGCGGCGGTGTCGTACACGCCTTCCACCAGCAAGGATTTGTCGATGTGCACCGCCACCACCTCGCCCAGCACCAGCCAGGTGGGCACCGGCGTGGCGTCCACCGTCTGCAGCTGCACGATCTGCGTGACCTTGCACTCGAAGTTCACCGGGCTCTCGGCCACGTGCGGCACGCTGATCACGGTGGAGGCGCGCGGCGTCAGCCCGGCCAGCTCGAACTCGCTCACCTCGGGCGGCACGGCGGCGCAGGTGGCGTTCATGGCCTCGGCCAGCGGGCGCGTGGCCAGGTTCCAGGTGAACAGGCGCGTGCGCTCGGCATTGCGCACCGAATCCTTGTAGCCGATGCTGCTGAAGCCGACGATGGGCGGCGTGTAGTTGAAGGCGTTGAAGAAGCTGTAGGGCGCCAGGTTCAGCTGGCCCGCTTCGTCGTGCGTGGCCACCCAGCCGATGGGGCGCGGACCGACGATGGCATTGAACGGATCGTGCGGCAGGCCATGGCCCAGCCGCGGTTCGTAGCTGTGGATGTGCTCGGGCAGCGTGGCCATGCTCAACCCACCTTCTTCAGGCCGCGGGCAAAGCGCTCGCCATTGCCCACGTAGTGCCGCGCGCTGCGCTCCAGCCCGGCGATCTGCTCGGGCGTGAGCTCACGCACCACCTTGGCGGGGCTGCCCAGGATCATCGAGCCATCGGGGAATTCCTTGCCTTCGGTCACCAGCGAGCCGGCGCCCACCAGGCAGTGCTTGCCGATGCGCGCGCCGTTGAGCACCACCGCGCCGATGCCGACCAAGGAACCATCGCCGATGGTGCAGCCGTGCAGCATCACCATGTGGCCCACGGTCACGTTCTCGCCGATGGTCAGCGGCTTGCCGGGGTCGGCATGCAGCACGCTGCCTTCCTGGATGTTGCTGTGGGCGCCGATGCGCACCGGCTCGGGCTGGTCGCCGCGCACCACGGCGCCGAACCACACGCTGGCGCCTTC
>NZ_CAXFDV010000444.1:0-13095 GCF_964001545.1 uncultured Aquincola sp. | reverse complement strand
GCGGTCAGGCCGGTGTAGCTGAACATGCCGCGCTGGGTCAGGAAGTAGTCGAAGTTGCGGCCCGGCAGCTTGGCCGACAGCACCGCATGCAGGCTCTTGCGCATGGCCTGGATGCGCTCGCGCATCGCGGCCACGTCGGCTTCCCACGAAGCGCGCAGCGCCGGGTCGTTCAGCACCTTGGCCACCACCGCGGCGGGGTGCAGCGGCGGGCTGGAGTAGTTGCGGCGCACGGTGGCGCGCAACTGGCCCAGCACCAGTTCGGCCTCGGCCGCGTCCTGGCACACCACGCTCAGCGCGCCGGCACGCTCACCGTACAGGCTCATGCTCTTGCTGAACGAGTTGGCGATGAAGAACGACAGGCCGGCGCTGGCCAGCGCCCGCACCGCGAACGCGTCTTCGTCGATGCCCTGGCCGTAGCCCTGGTAGGCCAGGTCCAGGTAGGGCAGCAGGCCGCCGGCCTTGAGCACCGGGATCAGCTGCTCCCACTGGGCCGGGGTCAGGTCGACGCCGGTGGGGTTGTGGCAGCAAGCATGCATCAGCACCACGCTGCCGCGCGACAGCTTTTGCAGCGCTTCCAGCATCTCGCCGAACTTCACGCCGCCGGTGGCGGGGTCGTAGTACGGGTAGGTGTTCACCGTCAGGCCGCAGCCTTCGAACATCGCGCGGTGGTTGTCCCAGGTGGGGTCACTCACGTACACCTGCGCGTCGGGCAGCCAGCGCTTGATGAAATCGCCGCCCACCTTCAGGCCGCCGCTGCTGCCCACGGTCTGCAGCGTGGCGATGCGGCCGCTGGTCACCGCCTCATGGTCGGCGCCGAACAGCAGCGCCTGCACGCCCTGGCGGCAGGCGGCCAGGCCTTCCATCGGCAGGTAGGCCTTGGCGCCGCCTTCGTTGACCAGCTGCTGCTCGGCCTGGCGCACGCAGTCCAGCACCGGAATGCCGCCGGCGTCATCGAAGTAGATGCCGATCGACAGGTTGGCCTTGTGGGGGCGCGGGTCCTTCTGGAAGGCGTCGTTCAGGCCCAGGATGGGGTCGCCGCCGTAGGGTTCGATGTGCTGGAACATGGACATGGGTCTCTCCAAGGGATGGCGGATTATCCGAGGGCCGCTTCGATGTCGGCCTTGAGCGATTCGGGTTTGTCGGTGGGCGCGTAGCGGCGGATCACCCGGCCGTCGCGCCCGACCAGGAACTTGGTGAAGTTCCACTTGATGGCCTTGGTACCCAGCAGCCCAGGCGCCTCGGCCGTCAGCCACTTGTACAGCGGGTGGGCCTCGGCCCCGTTGACCTTGACCTTGGCCATCATCGGGAACTGCACCCCGTAGTTCAGGCTGCAGAAGGAGGCGATCTGCTCGTTGCTGCCGGGGTCCTGGCCGCCGAACTCATTGCTCGGAAAACCCAGCACCACCAGGCCGCGCTCGCGGTAGGCCTGCCACAGCGCCTCCAGCCCGGCGAACTGCGGCGTGAAGCCGCACTGGCTGGCGGTGTTGACGATCAGCATCACCTGGCCCTGGTAGTCGGCCAGCCGCACGGGCCGGCCGTCGATGGACTGCGCTTCAAAGTCGAAGATCGGGGAGGGTGTCATCAGCGGCGCGCCGGTTGCCAACGGGGCAGGCATCCTAATCGCCACGGTGAACTGGGGGGGCGTGGCCTGCCGTCATTGACAGCGCCGGCCCGTGCCGCCCTATGCTCTGAACGTTTCTTGCGCCGCGCCTTCGGGCCGGCTTTTTCCCCGGAGGTTTTTCCATGCGCGCCAGCGCGCCACCGCCCGTCGCGCACCACGTGGCGCTGAGAGGTTTCAGCCCCTTCGAGCGCAGAGCCATCGAATCGGGTTTCCGCCTGTCCAGCACACCGGGCGCGCGCTACCTGTGCAGCCCCGCGCTGGAAGACGCCCGCTTCATCATTGCCGACGCCGACCATCCGGGCGTCATCCACGACATCGTGGCGGCCGGCCGCGAAGGCGACACGGTGTTCGTCGGCGCCCAGGCGCCCGACGGCGCGCTGGCCTGGACCATGCGGCCCATCGACCCGCTGCACCTGCTGCGCCAGCTCGATGCGGCGGTGGCCCTGCGCGACACGCTGGGCACCGACGTGCCGCTGCAGCCGCCCCATGCCAGCCATGTGCAGGGGCTGCCGGCGCGACCCGCCGCCGCCCCGGGCGAGCCGGTGCCGGCCCGCCGCGCCAGCGACCAGCCGCTGCCGGACGAGCCGCCCCAGGCCCGGCCCGAGGGCCGCTGAACACTGCGCGCAGCGGCGTTCAGGCGGTGGCGGCGCCGCCGCCGCGCACCGACAGCAGCGCGGCACTGACGATCAATGCGCCGCCCAGCAGCAGCCGCGCATCCACCCTGCCGGCGCCCAGTGCGGCGGCCGAGCCGGCGGCAAACACGATCTCGGTGAGCATCACCACCGCGGTGACCCCTGCGCGCAGCCGCGCCGCGCCGTACTGCAAGGCAAGGTTGGCGCACACGAAGGCCGCTGCCAGGCCCACCAGGCCGGCGATGCCGCCCAGGCCGGGCAGCACGGGCGGCGCCACCCGGCCCGCCAGCATCAGCGCGCTGGCGCCCAGGGCCGAGACCACGGTGCCGCCCAGGAACATGGCGGTGGCGCGCTCGGCATCGGCGCGGTGCGCCTCGCGCCGCAGCCACACGTTGTTGAGCGCGAAGGTGAAGCCGCCCAGCAGCCCCAGCCCTTCGGCCAGGCTGCGCGGCCAGGGCCAGCCGCCGCCGGCCGGCCACAGCACCACCGCGGCGCCGGCCAGCGCCAGCACCATGCGCAGCAGGCCCAGGCGGGTCAGCCGCTCACCCAGCAGCAGGCGCGCCAGCAGCAGGGCCCACAGCGGCATCAGGTAGAACAGCAGCACGACGCGCACCACGTCGCCCACCGTCACGCCCCAGTTGAAGGCGGCGTTGGTGGTGCCCGAAGCCAGCACCAGCACCCACAGCGATGGCGTGCGGGCCAGGCCGCCCCACACGCCGGGGCGCCAGGCCGTCAATGCCACCAGCACCAGCGCATAGATGAGCGCGGTGCTCCACAGCGGGTGCAGGCCCAGTGCCTCGAACTGGCGCAGCGGCCACCACGACACGCCCCAGACGAAGGCGTTGGCCACGAGCGCCAGCACCGGCAGCGCAGCGCCGGCGGCACCCGCCGGCTTAGTGATCACTGCGGGCAATGGCCAGCAGCCGCTGCACCTCTTCGCCGTGGTTCTTCAGGTTGCTGCGGTGCCAGCGGCGGATCAGCTCCATCGTGCCCATGACCACCACGCCGAACACCGCGATGGCGGCAAAGGCCGACAGGCTGAGCTTGGTCATGCCCGTGTAGAAGGCGCCCAGCCCCAGGATGCAGGCCTGCTCGTTGAAGTTCTGCACCGCGATCGACCGGCCCGCGCCCATCAGGTTGTGGCCGCGGTGCTGCAGCAGCGCGTTCATCGGCACCACCAGATAGCCGCCCAGCGCACCCAGCAGAATCAGGAAAGGCACCGCCGCCCACACGTTGGTGAGCAGGTTCAGTCCGATGATCAGCACGCCCATGGCGATGCCCAGCGGGATGACGCTGGTGGCGCGGTCCAGCCGCATGTAGAGCGAGGCCACCACCGCCCCGACCGCGGTGCCGATGGCCACCACGCCGCCCAGGGTGGAGGCCTGCGTGGTGGTGTAGCCCAGCGCCGCCGCCGCCCAGGCGAACACGATGACGCGCAGGTTGCCGCCCACGCCCCAGAACATGGTGGTGGTGGCCAGCGAGATCTGGCCCAGCTTGTCCGACCACAGGCGGGCGTTGCACTGCGAGAAGTCGCGCACCAGGCCGGTGATGCCGTGCGTCATCGGCTGCAGCGGCGCGTCGGTGCGGGGGATGAAGAGGTTGAACACCGCCGCGATGATGTACAGCAGCACCATCGAGGCAATGGCCGCTTCGGGCGGCGTGTCGATGCCGGTGTCCACGCCCGGCAGGTCGAAGCCCAGCAGCATCGGCGCCACCTTGGGGCCCACCAGCTGGCCACCCAGCAGGATGCCCAGGATGACCGAGGCGATGGTCAGCCCTTCGATCCAGCCGTTGGCCTTGACCAGCTGTGAAGGCGGCAGCAGCTCGGTCAGGATGCCGTACTTGGCCGGCGAATAGGCCGCCGCCCCCAGACCGACGATGGCATAGGCCAGCAGCGGGTGGCCGCCGAACAGCATGAACAGGCAGCCGGCCACCTTGATGGCGTTCGAGAAGAACATGACCTTGCCCTTGGGCACGGCATCGGCGAACGCCCCCACGAACGGGGCCAGCACCACGTAGAAGAGCGCGAACATCGGCGTCAGCGCCGGAACCTGCCACGCGGGCGCCCCGGTCGACTTCAACAGCTCGATCGCAGCCACCAGCAAGGCGTTGTCTGCCAGCGAGCTGAAGAACTGCGCTGACATGATGGTGTAGAAGCCTTTTTTCATTCGCGACGGTGAGGCCGCCCGATTCGTACACAGGCTTCCAAAAGAGGTCTCCACGCAAGGCGCCGGGTTTATAGCACGCGGCTTTTGCAACAACACCGGGGCAAAATCCGAAGATGCCCCGTCCGATCCAGGCCCTGATCCATACCGAAGCGCTGGCCCACAACCTCCAGCAGGCGCGCCAGGCCGCCCCGGACGCCCGGATCTGGGCGATTGTGAAGGCCAATGCCTACGGTCACGGCATCGACCGTGCCTACGAAGGCCTGCGCGCTGCCGACGGCTTCGCGCTGCTAGACCTGGCCGAGGCTGAAAAAGTTCGCTCGCTGGGCTGGCGCGGGCCCATCCTGCTGCTCGAAGGCGTGTTCGAGCCACGCGACCTGGAGCTGTGCTCGCGGCTCGACCTGTGGCACGTGGTGCACTGCACCGAGCAGATCGACTGGCTGGCCGCCCACAAGACGCAAAAGCCCCACCGCGTGTTCCTGAAGATGAACAGCGGCATGAACCGCCTGGGCTTGCGGGCCGGCGCCTTCCGCGCCGCCTGGACGCGGCTGAACGCGCTGCCGCAGGTGGACGAGATCTCGCTGATGACCCACTTCGCCACCGCCGATGGCGACGAAGGCGTGGCCCGGCAGCTGGCCGCCTTCACCGCCGCCACCGCCGACCTGACCGGCGAGCGCAGCCTGGCCAACAGCGCGGCGGTGCTGCGCTTCGGCGCCGACCCGGCGGTGCGCGCCGACTGGGTGCGCCCGGGCATCCTGGCCTACGGCAGCAGCCCCGACTTTCCGGCCCACGACATCGCCCACTGGGGCCTGCAGCCGGCGATGACGCTGCGCTCGCGCCTGATCGCGGTGCAGCAGCTGGCCGCCGGCGACAGCGTGGGCTATGGCGCCCGCTTCACCGCCACCGAGCCGCTGCGCGTGGGCGTGGTGGCCTGCGGCTACGCCGACGGCTACCCCCGCGTGGCCGACACCGGCACCCCGGTGCTGGTGGACGGTGTGCGCACCCGCACGCTGGGCCGGGTGTCGATGGACATGCTGGCGGTGGACCTGACGCCGGTGCCCCATGCCGGCCCGGGCACCGAGGTCACGCTGTGGGGCCGCGCTGCCGACGGCACGGTGCTTGCGATCGACGAGGTGGCGCAGGCCGCCGGCACCCTGGGCTACGAGCTGATGTGTGCCTTGGCGCCACGCGTGCCGGTCGAAGTTGTCGCCTGAGGACCTCGGCCGCGGCCGCGTACACAGGCCCGCCAACGGCCGCTGCTAAGGTCGGCCGCCTTCATCACCACTCAGGAAACACCTTCATGGGCATCATCGGAACCTTCATCGTCGGCCTGATCGTCGGGGCGCTGGCGCGCCTGGTCATGCCGGGCGAGCAGAAGATGGGCTGGATCCTCACCGCGCTGCTGGGCATCGCCGGCTCCTTCATCGCCGGCTACGTCGGCCAGGCAGCGGGCTGGTACCAGGCCGGCCAGGGCGCCGGCTGGATCGCTTCCGTGCTGGGCGCGGTGGTGCTGCTGTTCGCGGTGCAGAAAATCCAATCCAAGTAACCCAACCAAGGACACGCCATGGACCTGCCGGCCCACCAGCTCACGATGACGGTGCTGATGACCCCAGACACCGCCAACTTCGCCGGCAACGTGCATGGCGGCAGCATCCTCAAGCTGCTGGACCAGGTGGCCTACGCCTGCGCCAGCCGCTATGCCGCGCGCTATGTGGTCACGCTCAGCGTCGACCAGGTCAACTTCCGCCAGCCCATCCACGTGGGTGAGCTGGTCACCTTCCTGGCCAGCGTCAACTACACCGGCACCTCGTCGATGGAGATCGGCATCAAGGTGATCGCCGAGGACATCCGCTCGCAGGTGGTGCGGCACGTCAACAGCTGCTTCTTCACGATGGTGGCGGTGGACGACGAGCGCAAGCCGGTGGCCGTGCCGCCGCTGCGGCCCTTCTCGCCCGACGAGAAGCGCCGCCATGCCGCCGCCCAGGTGCGCCGGCAGCTGCGCAAGGAAATGGAGCAGCGCCAGGCCACGCTGCTGGCCGACCACGCCAGCGGCGCGACCACGGCAGCGGGATGACCCGGCGGCCGGTCGTCCAGCCGCATGAGGTGACCTGGACGGCCATCCGCGCCCAGGGCGCGGGCGGGCAGAACGTCAACAAGGTGTCCAACGCCGTACACCTGCGCTACGACGTGCGGGCCTCGTCGCTGCCGCCCGACGTGAAGGAGCGGCTGCTGGCGCTGCGCGACAGCCGGCTCACGCTGGAAGGCGTGGTGGTGATCAAGGCCCAGGCCCACCGCAGCCTGGAGATGAACCGTGCCGAGGCGCTGGAGCGCCTGCAGGCGATGGTGGACAGCGTGGCCACGCTGCCTCCCACCCGCCGGCCGACCCGGCCGACGCGCGGCTCTCAGCTGCGGCGGCTGGAAGGCAAGAAGCGCGACAGCGCCATCAAGGCCGGCCGGCGCGGCGGGCTCGACTGATCACACCGCCCGCTTGAAGGTGGCCAGCAGCGCCGCACACGCCATGAACAGGCCGCCGAAGCTGCGGTTCAGCCAGCCCATCTGCCGCGGCGTGCGCAGCAGGCCCAGCACCCGGGCGGCCAGCGTCATGTAGCCGGTCATCACCAGCATCTCGGTGAAGCACAGCGTGGCGGTGATGGCCGCGTATTGCAGCGGCAACGGCCGCGACAGGTCGAGGAACTGCGGCACCACCGCCAGCATGAACACCGTGCCCTTGGGGTTGAGGGCATTGATCATCCAGCCGCGCAGCAGCAGGCCGCGCTGCTCGGCGGTGGCGGCTTGGGTGGTAGCGGCTTCGGTGGTGGTGGCCATCGGCACCGCGGGAGCGCGCCACTGCTGCAGGCCGAGCCAGGCCAGGTAGGCCACGCCCAGCCACTTGACCACCATGAAGGCGGTGGCCGAAGCCACGATCAACGCCCCCAGGCCCAGCGCCACCACCGTCATCTGCGTGGTGATGCCCAGCGCCAACCCCGGCATCAGGCGCCAGCCGCCGCGCAGGCCCAGGCGCGAGCCGGTGCTCATCGCGGCGATGGCCGCGGTGCCGGGAGACAGGCTGATCGCGAAGGCGGCCAGCAGGAAGGTGAGCCAGACGGAAAGAGCCATGGGACGAAGCGCGCGCAGGAGGATCGGGGCGCAGAGTGTGCCGCACGCCACCGACAATCGGCCCCATGGCCAAGGACAAGTCGATCTACACCTGCCGCGAATGCGGCGGCACCAGCCCCAAGTGGCTGGGCAAGTGCCCGCACTGCGGCGCCTGGAACACGCTGGAAGAAACCGCCGCCGAGCCGGCCGCCGGCAGCGGCAAGAACCGCTTCCAGTCGCTGGCGCGCAGCCAGCCGGTGGCCACGCTGGCCGACATCGACGCCGCCGACGTGGCGCGCACGCCCACCGGCCAGGAAGAGCTGGACCGGGTGCTGGGCGGCGGCATCGTGGCCGGCGGCGTGGTGCTGATCGGCGGCGACCCCGGCATCGGCAAGAGCACGCTGCTGCTGCAGGCGGTGGACGCGCTGTCCACGCAGATGAAGGTGCTGTACGTCACCGGTGAAGAAAGCGGCGCGCAGATCGCATTGCGCGCCCGCCGGCTGGGGCTGGAAGGCAAGCAGGTGCGGGTGGTGGCCGAGATCCAGCTCGAACGCATCCTGGCCACCATCGAGGCCGAGCAGCCGGCCTTCTGCGTGATCGACTCGATCCAGACGCTGTATTCCGAGCAGCTCAGCTCCGCGCCCGGCTCGGTGGCCCAGGTGCGCGAGTGCGCGGCCCAGCTCACCCGCACCGCCAAGACCGGCGGCTGCACCATCGTGCTGGTGGGCCACGTCACCAAGGAAGGCGCGCTGGCCGGCCCGCGCGTGCTGGAGCACATCGTCGACACGGTGCTGTACTTCGAGGGCGACACCCACAGCAGCTTCCGCCTGGTGCGGGCCATCAAGAACCGCTTCGGCGCGGTCAATGAGATCGGCGTCTTCGCGATGACCGAGCGCGGCCTGAAGGGCGTGACCAACCCCAGCGCCATCTTCCTGTCCACCCACGGCGACCCGGTGCCCGGCGCCTGCGTGCTGGTGACGCTGGAAGGCACGCGGCCGATGCTGGTGGAGATCCAGGCGCTGGTGGACACCGGCGGCCCCAGCCCGCGCCGCCTGAGCGTGGGCCTGGACCGCGACCGCCTGGCCATGCTGCTGGCGGTGCTGCACCGGCATGCAGGCGTGGCCTGCGCCGACCAGGACGTGTTCGTCAATGCCGTGGGCGGCGTGCGCATCAGCGAGCCGGCGGCCGACCTGGCGGTGCTGCTGGCCATCCAGAGCAGCCTGCGCGGCAAGCCGCTGCCGCGCGGCTTCATCGCCTTTGGCGAAGTGGGCCTGGCCGGCGAGGTGCGGCCCGCGCCGCGCGGCCAGGAGCGCCTGAAGGAAGCCGCCAAGCTGGGCTTTTCCATCGCCGTGGTGCCCAAGGCCAATGCGCCCAAGAAGCCGATCGAGGGCCTGACCGTGCATGCGGTCGAGCGCATCGAAGAAGCGATTGACGTGGTGCGCGGGCTGACCTGAACACCGATGGGCGTTGGCCCAGAATGGCGGGCTGACCGCTCAAGGAATGGACGACATGGACCCGAGACTCGGATGGCCGCTGGCCGCGGTGGCAATCGCGCTGGGCTGGTGGCAGTGGCACTGGCAGGGCCTGATCCTGGGCCTGACGATGGTCTCGTTCTGGCTGGTGATGCAGTTCACCCGCACGATGAAGATCATGCGCACCGCTGGCAAGTCGCCCATCGGCCACATCAAGAGCGCGCTGATGCTGAGCACCCGGCTGCAGGCCGGCATGCGCATGCTGGACGTGGTGGTGCTCACCAAGAGCCTGGGCCAGCAGACCGGCACCCAGCCCGAAGTCTGGCGCTGGGCCGACAGCGGTGGCGATGCGATCGACCTGCAGTTCGGCAGCAACGGCCGGCTGGAGCGCTGGACGCTGCAGCGCGCCCCGTCGGACGCGGCGGCCGAGGCCGAAACCGCCAGCCTCTGACGGCCGGCGCACGCCGCTGGTCAGCCCGGCGCCAGGCCGAGCAGCGCCCGAGCACGCGACTGCTCGGTGCCGGGCTCGAAACGCTCGGCCACCAGGCGCTGGAGGGCGGCTTCGCGTTGCGGCGGGCTCAGCTCGGGGGCGGCGCGCAGCCGCTGCAGCTCGGCCGCTGCTTCGGCCAGGCGCTGCTGCCAGCGGGCTTGGGCAGCTTCTTCCTCGGCCAGGCGCTGCGCCGCCTCGGCCGACAGGCTGCTGCGGTCGATCAAGGGCGCTGGCTCGGCCGGCGCGGCCGGCATCGCCGCCACATGGCGGGCCAGGGCGGCTTCTTCCTCCGCGTAGAACGCATCGGCCCAGGCCGCGCCCAGCCACTGTCGCCGCAACTGCCGGCGCTCGGCCAGCGCTGCCGCCCAGCCCGTGGCGGTGGGGGCCGCCCACGACCCCGTTGCCAGCGCGCCCGCCTGCCCCGGCGCGGCCTGCAACGCCAGGTAGGCCTGCCACACCTGCAGCACGGTGGCCACGTCCTGCGGCGCAAGCTCGGCCTGCGCCCGGCGCGTCAGCCAGTCGGTGATGCGCGCGGTGGGCACCTGCCCGGCCAGCTGCAGCAGGTGGTCGAAGCGCTGGCGCAAGGCGCGCGATGGCCGCACCCGGCCTTGCGCATCCTGGCCCCAGCCGCCGTCCAGCGCGGTGCCGCGCAGCACGCTGTGCTCGGCCACCCAGCGGTCGAGCCGGGCGGCTTCTTCCGCCGCAGGCGCAGGCCCGCTGGCCGGCGCATCGCCCGGTGCGGCGGCAACCGCGGCCGGGCCGCTGGCGGGTGGCGGCGTGGTCACCAGCGCCGTGGCAACGGCCGGCTCATCGGCCGCGGTGCGCCAGGCCACCCCACCCGCCAACCCCAGCGCCGCCAGCACACCCAGTGCCACCGCTGCACGTTGAAGCGGCCGCTGCGCGGCCACCTGCCGGGCCATGTTCACAGCCCCAGCTGCTTCAGGCGGTTGGCCTGGCTGCGGTAGAACGCCACCGGGTCGGGCGTGAACAGGCCGCGCAGCCCCAGCGACTGGTTCACTTCGTCCAGGTGGTTCCAGGGGTAGTCGTCGCGCAGCACCGTGCCCCAGTGGCTGCTGCAGCGGCTGACCAGGCCGTCGTTCGGCTCGCTGCCGAAGTAGGTGGACGTCAGTGCCAGGAAGGCATCGGCCGGGTCCAGCGGCTGCGTGACCACGCTGGTGCCGCTGACGGAAAAGTAGCGCACGCCGTTGACCTGCGCCGGGCCCTGGCCGCAGGGCGTGGTGGGCGCGCCTTGCGGAAAGCGCGCGTTGAACGCCGCCGCGCCGGGCGTGTTGAGCGAGACCAGCGAGCCCAGCGACTGCTGCGGCAGCTGCGGCGCGCCCGACAGCCAGGAAATGGCCACGCCCTGCGCATTCACGATGCTGGCCACCAGCCCCGTGGTGCCGGTGGCGGCCGCCGCGGCCTGGATGCCGTCGGCCACCTTGGAGCCGGCGTGCGGCGCACCGACGGTGGTTACAGAGGCGACGAGTTCGGGCGCCACCGCGGCCACGTAGCGCACCGTGGGGCCGCCATGGCTGTGGCCGATGAGGTTGAAGCGGGTGTGGCCGTAGGCCGCCTTGAGCTGGCGCAGCTGGGCCAGCAGCTGTTCACCGCGCAGCTCGGAGGTGTTGAGCGCCGACACCGACGGCGTGTACACCGTGGCGCCGCCGGAGCGCAGCGCCGCCGGCACGCCGTAGAAATAGTCCACCGGCCCGATGGCGTCGAAGCCCAGCATGCCGTGCACCAGCACCACCGGATAGCGGGTCTGGGTGTAGGTGTCGGCGGCCTGCGAGGCCGGGGCAGCCAGCGCGGCGGCGGCCGCCAGAGCCAGCGTGGCGGCGGCGTGGCGCCAGGACGTGCGTGCGGTGGAAAGGGTTCGTGGCATGGAAAGGGCTCCGTGGCATCTGCAGGAAAGGCCCGGGCCCAGTACCGCCCCGGGACGGCACCGATTTCCGCACGAACGTTCGTTTTTTTGGGGCAGTGAATGCCCGGGGGTGGCACGGCCACCCCCGCATCTGCGCTGCTTACTTGGTGGCCACCGGGGTCGCTGCGGCAGGCGGCTGAGTCGCCAGCGTGGGCGCGCCGTCCTTCTCGTTCGTGCGGTCGAACACCAGGCTCTTGCCGAACTCGAGCTGCACCCAGGTCGGGTAGGTGTAGGCGGTGCCCTTGTTGTGGTCGATGATGGCGCCGATGCCGCCGCCCAGGATGATGTTGCCGAACATGCCGGCATTGGCGCGCGAGATGGCGCGGGCCAGCGCGTCCGGGTTCTTCGGGTCCTTGCAGACGATGTCCAGGTCCTTGCTGGAGCGCCGCACCTGGGCGGTGTCGCCCGACTTCACCGACACGCTGCCGTAGTCGTTCGTCAACTTGCACTCCGCCCCCGTCACCAGGTCGCCGGTGGCGGTCTTGGTTTCCACCTTCATCGGGTGGGTGGAGTCGTTGACGACGGAAGCGCAGCCCGTGGTCAGCGCGCCCACGGCCAGCAGTGCAATCAGGTTCTTCATTGTTTTCCCCAACGGTTGTCGTTTTTGCGGCCCAACGCCGCGGCGGCGATTCTTGCGGCAAAAATGACGTTTCGATACGGGGTTGAAGGCGCTACTAAAATCATTGGTTTTGCGGCGCCGGTCGCCGCTTCTTCGACTAAAAGGTGCCCCATGTCCTCCATGCACGATCGCGACGGCAAGATCTGGATCGACGGTGAACTCGTCGACTGGCGCGACGCCAAGATCCATGTGCTGTCCCACACGCTGCACTACGGCTGCGGTGCCTTCGAAGGGGTGCGCGCCTACAACACCGCCCAGGGCACGGCCATCTTCCGCCTGCGTGAGCACACCGAGCGGCTGTTCAACAGCGCCAAGATCCTGCGCATGAAGATCCCCTTCAGCTTCGAGCAGGTGTGTGAAGCCCAGCTGGAAGTGGTGCGCGTCAACAAGCTGGAGAGCTGCTACCTGCGCCCGCTGACCTGGATCGGTTCCGAGAAGCTGGGCGTCAGCCCCAAGGGCAACACCATCCACCTGATGGTCGCGGCCTGGCCCTGGGGCGCCTACCTGGGTGAAGAAGGCCTGAAGCGCGGCATCCGCGTCAAGACCAGCAGCTACACCCGCCACCACGTCAACATCACGATGACGCAGGCCAAGGCGGTGAGCAACTACAGCAACTCGATCCTGGCCAACATGGAAGCCACGGACGACGGCTACGACGAAGCGCTGCTGCTGGACGCGGCCGGCTTCGTCAGCGAAGGTGCAGGCGAGAACATCTTCGTGATCAAGAACGGCGTGGTGTACACGCCCGACCTGTCGGCCGGCGCGCTCAACGGCATCACCCGCAACACCATCTTCGCGATCTGCCAGGACCTGGGCCTGAAGCTGGTGGAAAAGCGCATCACCCGCGACGAGGTCTACATCGCCGACGAAGCCTTCTTCACCGGCACCGCCGCCGAAGTGACGCCGATCCGCGAGCTCGACCGGATCGAGATCGGCATCGGCAGCCGTGGCCCGATCACCGAGAAGATCCAGTCCGCGTTTTTCGACATCGTCAACGGCCGCAACCCGAAGTACGCCGAGTGGCTGACCAAGGTCTGACCCCTCACTGCCTGATCAGGAGAGAACCGTGAGCCAAAGCG
>NZ_CAXFDV010000443.1:0-5070 GCF_964001545.1 uncultured Aquincola sp. | reverse complement strand
CGCCGGCTCGCCCTCGGCCGCCTGCCGCCGCTCACGGAACACCCAGCGCAGCCGGTGGTCGCGCCCCTCGGCCACGTGGTAGTCGCGGCAGATCAGCGCTTCGTCGAACCAGCCGCTTTCGATGCGCTCGGCCCGCGTGCGCAGCACCAGCGGCCCGCCATGCACCGGCCGGCCGTTCTGCTCGGCCAGCGGCAGCGGCTGGGGCAGCAGCCAGGTGGGGCGGGTGGGCATGGGCGGTGGCGTTGTGTCCAGGTCGGCCGGGTGGGCCGCAGACGCCGTGGCCGACCGCGTGGCCAGGCCTGCGCCGCTGGCCACAGGGCCCGCGGGCGTGGCACCCGGCGCGCCCCGGCTGCCGCCGACCGCGGCAGCCGGCCGTGCGGTGCCGCGCGGCTGGCGGCGCGCCACCTGCAGCGCGGGTGCAGCCTGCATCGCGCGTTCGGGGCGGTGGTCGTCTTCCACGCTCAGCCGCAGCACCCGCTCGGGGCCCAGGCGGGCGCTCAGGCGGTCGACCAGCGCGCTGACGGCCAGCGGGTCGGTGTCGGCCAGCTGGCCATCCGCGCTGGCCAGGGCCAGCCGGCCTTCATGGCCGGCCAGGGCCACCGCTTCGTCCAGCTGCAGGCGCAGGCCGTACACCGGCGCCGGCAGCTCGGTGCGCTGCAACCGCTCACGCAGCAGCAGCAGCAGCTGGGCCGCGTCGCGCGTGGGCTCGCCCATGGCCAGGCGCACCGGCGTGGGCGCCCTCGCCTGCCGGCCGCTGCTTTCATGCTGCAGCCACAGCGTGCAGCGGGCCGCGGCCAGCCACTGGCGCGACAGCCAGCCGGCCAGCGGCTGCACCAGGCGCTGCGCGGCGAACACCAGCATCGCCGCATCGTCGGCGCGGTGCACCAGCTCGCAGGCCAGCTCGAACTGCAGCGGTGGCTCGAACCACACCTGCGGATCGGGCGCGTCGCCATAAGCGCGGTCCAGCGCCGCCTGCAGCGCGCCACCGCCGCGCCGCTGCAGGCCGGTGCGCGGCAGCGCCCGCACGTCGGCCAGGGTGTGGCAGCCGATGCCTTGCAGCAGCTCGGCCAGCCGCGGCGGCATGTCCAGCGACTGCAGCACCGGCGGCAGCGGCAGGCCATCGAGCAGGCGCTGGGCCGCCGACAACGCGCGCGCGCGGCCCGGCTTGGCGCCCGGCGCCACCACCCTTGCCAGCAGCCAGGCCGCCGCCGCGGTGGGCGCCATGCCGATGCGCACATGCGCCCCCACCTGCTGCAGGCTGCGCCGCAGCCGCGCCGCCAGGCCGGGCAGCCCGCCGAACAGCCGCAGCGAGCCGCTGACTTCCAGCAGCACCGCATCGGCCCGCAACACCACCTGCGGCGTGTAGCAGGACAGCGCCATGGCCAGCAGCCGCACGAAGGCCGCCTCGGCCGCCTCGTCGCGCTGCAGTTGCTGCAGGCCGGGGCACAGCGACAACGCGGTGGCGGTGCTCATGCCCGCGTCCAGGCCTTGCGCGCGTGCAGCCGCATTCACCGTGCACAAGCGGTGCTGGTGAATCACCGCGCGTGGCGGTGGCGGCTGGCCGTCGGCCGGGGGCGGAAACGGCCCCCGTGCCTCAAGCGGCAACCAGGGCAGGTGCAGCGCGAGCCACAGCATGGCCCACCTCCGCCGCAGGAACCGCTGCACGCCGCAGCAAGGGCGCCGCAGGCGGCAATGACAGCAGCACCGGCGCGGCCATGGCCGGCCCGCGGCGCTTGAAGGCCTGCACCGCCAGCTGGCCGCCGGGCGCCGGCTCAGCCCACAGCCGCAGCGGCGCGGCCGAGGCCTGCTGGCGCGCGCTGGGCGGGCGCAGCGCCCACAGCGGGCAGCCGCTGTCTTGCGCGGCCAGGTGCAGCCGGCGCCACACGGTCGCCGGTGCATCGGCCCACCACAGCACGGCGGCGCAGCTGCGGGAGCGCAGCGCCTGCTCGGCCGCCCAGGCGGCATCGGTGAGCTGGTCGGGCGTGAGGCAGATCAGGACGGCCAGCGACACCCCCAACTGCCGCAAGGCCGGCGCATAAGGCTGGGCGGGCGGCGAGATCCACACCACCGGCCGGTCGGCCAGGGCCTGCAAGGCCGGCAGCAGCAGCCGCAGCTCGCCCGAGCCGGGCTGGGCCAGCAGCAGTTCGGTCAGGCCCTGGGCCGGCCAGCCGCCGCCGGGCAGCTCGGCATCGAGCACCGGGTAGCCGCTGGGCAGGGTGCGGCCGGTGGCCTGGGCCAGCTCATCGCCACGCCACAGCAGGCCGGGCGCCAGCGTCGGCAGGCCGCTGCCGGCCAAGCGTGAAACAGGCGTGCCCGCCGGTGCGCACACCGGTGGGCGGGGCGTGGAAACCGGGGAAAAAGCAGCGACAGGCGGGGACATGGCAAGGGGCAGCAGCGGGAAAATACTGTACGTTTATACAGCATTCTGCACCCCCGTTCGGGCTCCAACCGGGCGCTTTGCCCGGGCTTTTTTCAGTGCCCGCCGGCCTTGGAAAACAGGTTCAGCACCACCACGCCCGCGATGATCAAAGCCATGCCCAACAGCCCTGCGGCGTCGATGCGCTGGCCGAACAGCAGCCAGGCCACGGTGGTGATGAGCACGATGCCCAGGCCCGACCAGATGGCGTAGGCCACGCCCACCAGCACGGTGCGCAGCGTGATCGACAGCAGGTAGAACGCCGTGAGGTAACCCACCGCGGTGATGGCGGTGGGCAGCGGCCGGCTGAAGCTGTCGGATGCCTTGAGCGCCGAGGTGGCGATCACTTCAGCGACGATGGCCAGGCCCAGCGCCAGGTAACCGTTCAAGCCGCCGACTCCGACACCGGCTTCATCCACACCAGGCAGCGCTGGGCTTCCAGGCCGGGCACCAGCAGCGGCTGGGTGCCCGCCACGGTCACGCCGGGCGGCAGCGCCGCCATCTCGTCATCGGGCAGCTTGCCTTTCATCGCCATCCACACGCCGCCCGGCGCCACATGCTGGCGCGTCAGGGTCACGAAGTCGAGCAGCGATGCGAAGGCCCGTGAGGTGACGACGCCGAAGCCCGGTGCCTTCAGCTCTTCGATGCGGGTGTGCTCGGCTTGCAGGCGTCGCAGGCCGAGTTCGGTGGCCACCTGGCGGATGAAGCGGGCCTTCTTGGCCACCGCATCGACGCACACCACGGTGAGTTCCGGACGCAGGATGGCGATGACCACCCCGGGCAGGCCCGCGCCGCTGCCCACGTCCAGCACCCGCTGCGCGGCATCGCCGCGTTGGGCGGCCAGCGCTTCCCTCAGCGGCTGCACCACGGCCACGCTGTCCAGCAGGTGCTGCACCAGCATCTCGGCCGGGTCGCGCACCGCCGTCAGGTTGTAGACCCGGTTCCAGCGGCTGATCAGGTCCAGGTAGGCCAGCAGGCGCTCGGTCATACCCTCGGCCTGTGCTTCATCGGCCGGCCAGCAGCCCAGGTCGCGCAGGCCTTGCTGCAGCGGAGCGCGCAGGGGCGTGGTGTTCACGCTGCCGCTGCTCAAGCTACGGCTCCGGCGGCGGCTTGGGCGGGGTTCTCGGTAAATCCCTTGAAGCGGCCCTTTTTCAGGTGCACCAGCAGCAGCGAAATGGCAGCGGGCGTGACGCCGGAAATGCGCGAGGCTTGGCCCAAAGTCTCCGGCCGGTGCTTGCTGAGCTTTTGGCGCACCTCGAAGCTGAGCGCGGCCACTTGGCCGTAGTTCAACTCCGCAGGCAGTTTCAGGTTTTCAAAGTGGGCGGCACGCTCCACCTCACCCACCTGCTTCTCGATGTAGCCGGCGTATTTGATGAGCACTTCCACCTGCTCGACCACGCTGTCGGCCAGATCAGTCCCCAGCTGCTGCACCAAGGTTTCACGTGAAACACCGGACTCCGGTTTGGCCAGCGCGGCTACCTGCTCCACCGCGTCGAAGGTGACACCCGGGCGCCGCAGCAGATCGGCCAGGTTGTATTCGCGCTCCAGCGCCTTGCCGACCAGCCGCTCCGCGTCCGCCGCGGCCAGGATGCCAGGGTGCACCCAAGTCGACTTCAGCCGCTCTGTTTCACGTGAAACAGCATCACGCTTGCGGTTGAAGGCGCCCCAGCGGGCGTCATCCACCAGGCCCAGTTCCCGGCCGATCTCGGTCAGGCGCGCATCGGCGTTATCTTCGCGCAGCTGCAGGCGGAACTCGGCCCGGCTGGTGAACATGCGGTACGGCTCCGTCACCCCCTTGGTGATGAGGTCGTCCACCAGCACGCCCAGGTAGGCCTGGTCACGGCGCGGCAGCCACGGCGCCTTGCCCTGCACCTGCAGCGCCGCATTCACGCCGGCAAACAAGCCCTGCGCAGCAGCCTCTTCATAGCCGGTGGTGCCGTTGATCTGTCCGGCGAAGAACAGCCCGTCGACGCGTTTGGTCTCCAGCGTTGGCTGCAGCTGTGTCGGCGGAGCATAGTCGTACTCCACCGCGTACGCGGGCCGCATGATTTCCGCCGCCTCCAGCCCAGGCAGGCTCCTGACGACATCGCGCTGCACTTCTTCCGGGAGGCTCATGGAGAGCCCGTTGATGTAGTACTCGAGGGTGCGTAATCCTTCCGGTTCTACGAAGATCTGGTGCCGATCCCGGTCAGCGAATCTCACCACCTTATCCTCGATGGAGGGGCAATAGCGCGGCCCCGTGCCCTCGATGCGCCCTCCATACATGGCCGAGCGCTCGAGGTTGTCGCGAATGATCTCGTGCGTGCGGGGGTTGGTGTAGGTGATCCAGCAGGGGAGTTGCGGAAGCCGAGGCGCTTCAATTTCGTAGGAGAACAGGCGGGGAGGCACGTCGCCGGGCTGTTCGGTCATGGCCTCGAAGTCGATGGTGCGACCGTTGAGGCGAGGCGGCGTCCCCGTCTTCAGGCGCCCAATTTCGAATCCGAGGGCAGCCAGACCCTCGGAGGCCTTGTCGGCCGAGCCGTCACCGTCCACAGGCATGGCATCAGCGTCCAGTTCACCAACAACGGCCGCGCGAGTCGCAGGCGAGGTTGCCGCAGTCGCTGCCGCTGCCTTGAGGGACTCATTCTCGGCCTTGAGCGTCGCCACTGCGCTGG
>NZ_CAXFDV010000442.1:0-14543 GCF_964001545.1 uncultured Aquincola sp. | reverse complement strand
TGGAAGGACACGGCAGCGCTTTACTTCAGCAGGCCGGCCGCCTTGGCCGCGGCCTCGATGCCGTCGTAGTTGGACGGCTGCGTCGGGATGAATTTGCTCGCCCGCTGCAGCGCCATGATCTCCTTGTGCTGCGGATTGGCCGCGTCCAGCTGCAGGAAGGCGTCGGTCAGCTTGCGGGTGACCGCGGCGTCCAGGCCCGGGCGCACCGTCCAGTTGTAGTCGAAGTAGGTGGGCGTGACGGACAGCACCCGCACCTTGGCGGCGTTGGGGTTGCCGGCTTCGGTCAGCTTGTCCAGCACCGAGGCATTGAGCACGCCAGCTTCGGCCCGGCCGGCGGCCACGAAGGCCACGGTGGCGTCGTGCGCGCCCGAGAAGGCCACGGTCTTGAAGTCGCGCTCGGGGTCGATGCCGGCCTTCATCAGGTAGAAGCGCGGCATCAGGCTGCCCGAGGTGGACGAGGGCGCGCCGAACGCGAAGGTCTTGCCCTTCAAATCGGCCAGGCTTTGCGCCGGGCTGTCCTTGGGCACGATGAAGCGGCTGGTGAACACCGCGTCTTCGGCCCGCTGCACGATGGGCACCGCGCCGCCCTGCGTGCGCAGCCTGGCCTGCACGTAGGTGAAGCCGCCCAGCCAGGCCAGGTCCAGCTTGTTGGTGGCCAGGCCTTCCACCACGGCCGCGTAGTCGGTGACGGGGATGAACTGCACCTCCATCCCGGTCTGCTGCTTCAGGTAGTCGCCCAGCGGCTTGAACTTGCGCTGCAGCTCGGTGGGCGCTTCGTCGGGGATGGCCGACACGCGCAGCGTGCCGATCTGGGCCCAGGCGGCCAGGCTGGTGGCCAGCATCACGGCGGCCAGGGCACGGCGGGTCAGGGTGGGGTTCATCGCGGGGTCCTTCTTGTCTTGTACGGGCCGCGGGCCTCGACCAGGCACCGCGCACCGGGCGCAAGGGTAATGCAGGGGCCGAAGCACCCCGCCACAATGGGGCGGATTGCCAGACCGGAGGACCCTGATGACCGACCACGCCCCAGCACCGCTGCGCCTGACCAGCTTTTCCCACGGCGGCGGCTGCGGCTGCAAGATCGCGCCCGGCGTGCTGACCGAGATCCTGCGCCAGCGCGCCGGCGGCATCGTGCCGCCGCAGCTGCTGGTGGGCATCGAGACCTCGGACGACGCCGCCGTCTACCAGCTCAACGACGAGCAGGCGCTGATCGCTACCACCGACTTCTTCATGCCCATCGTCGACGACCCGTTCGACTTCGGGCGCATCGCCGCCACCAATGCCATCAGCGACGTGTACGCCATGGGCGGCCGGCCCATCATGGCGCTGGCCCTGGTGGCCATGCCCGTGAACCAGCTGCCGGTCGAGGTCATCGGCCAGGTGCTGCGCGGCGGCGAGTCGGTGTGCCAGGCGGCCGGCATCCCCATCGCCGGTGGCCACACCATCGACTCGGTGGAGCCCATCTACGGCCTGGTGGTGATGGGCCTGGTGCACCCGAAGAAGGTGCGGCGCAATGCCGATGCGCGCGCCGGCGACCTGCTGGTGCTGGGCAAGCCGCTGGGCGTCGGCGTGCTGTCGGCCGCGCTCAAGAAAGGCAAGCTGGACGAGGCCGGTTATGCCCGGCTGATCGACACCACCACCCGCCTGAACACGCCCGGCATGGCCTTGGCCGATCTGGACAGCGTGCATGCGCTGACCGACGTCACCGGCTTCGGCCTGGCCGGCCATGCGCTGGAAATGGCCCGCGGCGCCGGCCTGACGGCCGTGATCGACTGGTCGCAGGTGCCGCTGCTGCCGGGCATCGAGGCGATGGCGGCCGACGGCTTCGTCACCGGTGCCTCGGGCCGCAACTGGGCGGGTTACGGGGCCGAGGTGCAGCTGGCCGGCAGCCTGCCGGCCACGGCGCAGGCGTTGCTTGCCGATCCGCAGACCTCGGGCGGCCTGCTGGTGAGCTGCGCGCCCGCGGCGCTGGACGCGGTGATGGCGGTGTTCGCGCGCGAAGGTTTTGCCGACGCCGCGGTGGTCGGCCGGCTGCAGGCCGGACCGGCTGCCTTGCATGTGGAATGACACCCAGTCACGCCACTTGTTCACGACATCTGGAAGGCATGCCGTGACGTAGTGCGCAGCGACCCTCACAAAAACCAGCGGCGGCGGGCGCCTGTCAGCAACATGCGCAGACGCCCGGCAGCTCAACCGGCCCTTTCCGGGGCTGCAGGCGTTGGCGTGAGAGGTTGCCATGTTGTCCGAAGAACTGATTCAACCGGCCGCAGTGCCGGAACCCGCTGTGTCCGATGATTGCGCCGCCCAGCTGGCGGCGCTGCGGGCCGAGTTCGAGCAGCGGCTGGCCCAGCGCAGCGCCGAGTTCGAAGCCGCCATCAAGCAGCTGGAAGCCTTCAGCTACACCGTTTCGCACGACCTGCGGGCACCGCTGCGCGCGATCGACGGGCTGTCCAAGATCGTGGCCGACGACTATGGCGAGCTGCTGCCCGACACCGGCCGCCGCTACCTGGCCCTGATCCGCGACAGCGCCCAGAAGATGGGCCGGCTCATCACCGACCTGCTGAGCTTTTCGCGCGCGGGCCGGGCCGAGCTGCACAAGCGCCCGGTGAACACGCAGACCCTGGTGGCCGAGGCACTGGCCACGCTGGCGCCCCTGTGCGCCGGCCGCCAGATCGACCTGCGGGTGCACCCACTGCCGCCCTGCCATGGCGACACCGCGCTGCTGCGCCAGGTGTGGGTGAACCTGCTGTCCAACGCGCTGAAGTACAGCCGCCAGCGCGAGGTGGCGGTGATCGAGGTGCAGGGCCGGCTGGAGGGCGACGGCAGCGTGCATTACGCGGTGCGCGACAACGGCGTGGGCTTTGACATGCGCCATGCGGAGCGGCTGTTCGGCGTGTTCGAGCGGCTGCATGAAGGCGACGACATCGAAGGCACGGGCGTGGGCCTGGCCATCGTGCAGCAGATCGTGCAACGCCATGGCGGCGGCGTCACCGCCAATGCCTTGCCGGGCCAGGGCGCCATCTTTGAATTCCATGTTCCCGCTGCCTGAAGCCGCCATGCCCGGCAGCCGCCATCGTGTACAGGTGCTGGTGGCCGAAGACCAGCCCGTCGACCTCGAACTCACGCTGCGCGGCCTGCACCTGCTGCAGCCCCCGGCCAGCGTGCAAGTGGCGCGCGACGGCCAGGAAGCGCTGGACTTCCTGCTGTGCCAGGGCGACCACGCCTGGCGCCGCGACGAGGAACCGCTGCGGCTGGTGCTGCTGGACGTGAAGCTGCCCAAGCTCAGCGGCTTTGACGTGCTGGCCCGGCTGCGCGCCCACCCGCCCACCCGGCTGCTGCCGGTGGTGATGTTCAGCTCGTCGCAGGAGGTGGTGGACGTGCAGCGCAGCTATGAGCTGGGCGCCAACAGCTACCTGTGCAAGCCGGTGGCCTTCGAGCCTTACCTGCAGGCGGTGCAGGACATGGCCCGCTACTGGCTGCAGCGCAACCTGGCGCAGGAAGGCGCGCCGGCGGCCGGGCCGGTGCCCCGCTAGCAGGCTTGCCCGAAGGCCGCCGGGCGCTGCGGGATATCCCGCAGCGCGGCCCTCGTCACGTTGACCGGGCCCGCAGGGGCGGCTAGGCTCGCCCGATGCAGTATCCCCCCGCCCGTTCGCGTTCGACCCCCTGGTGGGGCCTGGTCCTCGCCAGCGCCGCATTGGCCAGCCTTGCGGCCTGCGACCCCAAGCCCGCCAACCCACCCACGCCCACCGCCGAAGCGGCGCCCGCCACCGCCGGGCCTGCCAGCGGCGCTCAACCAGGCGTCAAGCCGGTCGATGAAGCCCATGCCGCTTCGTCGGTCGGTCCGTCGGACGGCACCGCCGCCATCGGCGGCATGGCCGGCCCCGGCGGCCATACCGGCAGCGACGCGCCGGCCCCCACCGGCGGCGACGGCGCCGCCTCGGCGGCCAGCCGCTAGGCACCCGCTTTTCTTCCGCAGCCCCCAGGTCACTCCCAGGAGCATATTCAGATGATGGACATGGACCGAAGGCAGTTCTTCAGGGTCAGTGGGGCGGGCCTGGTCGGCTCCAGCCTCGTGGCCCTGGGGTTCTCGCCCGATGCCGCACTGGCCGAGGCCCGCAGCTTCAAGCTGGCCCGCGCCACCGAGACCCGCAACACCTGCCCCTACTGCTCGGTGGGTTGCGGGATCATCATGTACAGCCTCGGCGACAAGGCGAAGAACGTCACCGCCGACATCATGCACATCGAGGGCGACCCGGATCATCCGGTGAACCGCGGCACGCTGTGCCCCAAGGGCGCCGGCCTGCTCGACTTCGTGCACAGCCCCAACCGGCTCAAGTACCCCGAGGTGCGTGAGCCCGGCAGCACCGAATGGAAGCGCATCGGCTGGGCCGAGGCGCTGGACCGCATCGCCAAGCTGATGAAGGCCGACCGCGATGCCAACTTCATCGCCAACACGGCCGACGGCAAGCCGGTGAACCGGTGGGTGTCCACCGGCATGCTGTGCGCCTCCGCCTCGTCCAACGAAACCGGGTACATCACGCACAAGGCGTTCCGGTCGTTGGGCATGCTCGCCTTCGACAACCAGGCCCGCGTTTGACACGGACCGACGGTGGCCAGTCTGGCCCCGACGTTCGGCCGCGGTGCGATGACCAACCACTGGCAGGACATCCAGAACGCGGATGTCGTGCTGATCATGGGCGGCAATGCCGCCGAAGCCCACCCATGCGGCTTCAAGTGGGTGATCGAAGCCAAGAAGCACAACAAGGCGAAGCTCGTGGTCGTGGACCCGCGCTTCACGCGTTCGGCCGCCATGGCCGACTACTACGCCCCCATCCGGCCGGGCAGCGACATCGCCTTCCTGGGCGGCGTCATCCGCTACCTGCTGACGCAGGACAAGATCCAGACCGAGTACGTCCGCAACTACACCAACGCCAGCTTCATCGTCGGGCCCGACTTCAAGTTCGAGAACGGCCTGTTCAGCGGCTACAACCCTGACAAGCGCAGCTACGACCCCAAGAGCTGGGGCTACGCGATGGACGACCAGGGCTTTGCCAAGGTCGACCCGACGATGCAGGATCCGCAGTGCGTGCTGCAGGTGATGAAGCGCCACTACGAGCGTTACACGCCCGAGATGGTCAGCCGCATCACCGGCACGCCGCAGGACCAGTTCCTGAAGGTGTGCGAGTACATCGCCAGCACCAGCGGCCCCGAGCGCACCATGACCATCATGTATGCGCTGGGCTGGACGCAGCACAGCCAGGGCTCTCAGATCATCCGCACCGGCGCCATCCTGCAGCTGCTGCTGGGCAACATCGGCGTGCCCGGCGGCGGCATGAACGCGCTGCGCGGCCACAGCAACATCCAGGGCCTGACCGACCTGGGCCTGCTGTCGAACTCGCTGCCCGGCTACCTGAGCCTGGCGCGCGAGAGCGAGCAGGACCTGGAGACGTACTACAAGCCCCGGGCGCTGAAGCCGCTGCGGCCCAACCAGATGAGCTACTGGCAGAACTACCCCAAGTTCTTCGTCAGCCTGCAAAAGGCCTGGTGGGGCGACGCCGCGACCGCGGACAACGAGTGGGCCTTCCACTACCTGCCGAAGATCGACAAGCTCTACGACGTGCTGCAGACCTTCGAGCTGATGACGCAGGGCAAGCTCAACGGCTACATCTGCCAGGGCTTCAACCCGGTGGGCTCGTTCCCCAACAAGGCCAAGATCGTCGAAGGCCTGTCCAAGCTCAAGTTCCTGGTCACCATCGACCCGCTGGTCACCGAGACCAGCGAGTTCTGGCGCAACTACGGCGAGTTCAACGACGTCAAGACCGAGGACATCCAGACCACGGTGTTCCGCCTGCCCTCCACCTGCTTTGCGGAAGAAGACGGCTCGCTGACCAACAGCAGCCGCTGGCTGCAATGGCACTGGAAGGGCGCCGAGCCGCCGGGCGAAGCGCGGGGCGACGTGGAGATCGTGGCCGGCATCTGGACGCGCATCCGTGCGCTGTACCAGAACGAAGGCGGCGCCTTCCCCGACCCCATCGTCAAGCTCACCTGGAACTACAAGATCCCGCACAGCCCGTCGTCGGAAGAGCTGGCCCGCGAGTACAACGGCCGCGCCATCACCGACGTGCTGGACCCCAAGGACCCGACCAAGGTGCTGGCCAAGGCCGGCGAGCAGCTGTCCGGCTTCGGCCTGCTGCGTGACGACGGCAGCACCTCGGCCGGTTGCTGGATCTACACAGGCGCCTGGACGCAGGCCGGCAACCAGATGGCCCGGCGCGACAACAGCGACCCCTATGGCGTGGGCCAGGCGCTGAACTGGGCCTGGGCCTGGCCGGCGAACCGGCGCATCCTGTACAACGCCGCGGCCGCCGACCCCACCGGCAAGCCCTGGCGTGCCGACCGCCGCTACCTCACCTGGAACGGCAGCGCCTGGTCGGGCGCCGACGTGCCGGACATCGCGCCAGGGGCCAACCCGAACGACCCCGAAGCGGTGCGCCCCTTCATCATGACCGCCGAGGGCGTGGCGCGCCTGTTCGCGCCCACCGGCATGGCCGAAGGGCCGCTGCCTGAGCACTACGAGCCCTTCGAGTCGCCGCTGGTGGGCAACCCGCTGCACCCCGACAACCCGGTGGCACGGGCCAACCCGGCGGCGCGGGTGTTCAAGCGCGACCTGGATGCGATGGGCCAGCCCAAGGACTACCCGTATGCGGCCACCAGCTACCGCCTGACCGAGCACTTCCATTACTGGACGAAGAACGTGCGCACCTCGGCCATCATCCAGCCGCAGCAGTTCGTCGAGATCGGCGAGGCGCTGGCCAAGGAAAAGGGCATCGCGCATGGCGACATGGTCAAGGTGAGCAGCCCGCGCGGCTTCATCAAGGCGGTGTGCGTGGTGACCAAGCGCATCCGGGCGCTGCAGTGCGACGGCAAGACGATGCACACGGTGGGGCTGCCCAACCACTGGGGCTTCGTGGGGGTGGCCCAGCCGGGCTACCTGGTGAACACGCTGACGCCTTTCGTCGGCGACGCCAACACCCAGACGCCCGAGTACAAGAGCTTCACCGTCAACATCGAGAAGGCATGAAGGAGCACTGACGAACATGTCTTCACTTCAGTCCCTGGACATCGCCCTGCGCTCGGCCACGCCCACGGCCGCGCCGCAGGTGCGCAAGCAACCCGAGGTCGCCAAACTCATCGACGTGTCCACCTGCATCGGCTGCAAGGCCTGCCAGGTGGCCTGCATGCAGTGGAACGACCTGCGGGATGACGTGGGCACCAACCACGGCACCTACGACAACCCCAACGACCTCACCCCCAAGAGCTGGACGGTGATGCGCTTCTCCGAGGTGGAACCCGAGGAGAACAAGCTGGAGTGGCTGATCCGCAAGGACGGCTGCATGCACTGCGAGGACCCGGGCTGCCTCAAGGCCTGCCCGAGCCCCGGCGCCATCGTCAAGTACAGCAACGGCATCGTCGACTTCATCAGCGAGCACTGCATCGGCTGCGGCTATTGCGTCAGCGGCTGCCCGTTCGACGTGCCGCGCATCAGCCAGGCCGACAACAAGGCCTACAAGTGCAGCCTGTGCTCCGACCGCGTGACGGTGGGCCTGGAGCCGGCCTGCGTGAAGGCCTGCCCCACCGGCGCCATCCGCTTCGGCACCAAGGAGGACATGCACGACTACGCCGAGGAACGCCTGGTCGACCTGAAGGAACGCGGCTTCCAGAACGCCGGCCTCTATGACCCGGCGGGCGTGGGCGGCACGCACGTGATGTACGTGCTGCAGCATGCCGACCGGCCCGAGCTGTACCACGGCCTGCCGAAGGACCCGCACATCAGCCCGCTGGTGGGCCTGTGGAAGGGCCTGGCCAAGCCGCTGGCGCTGGTGGCGATGGCCGGCGCGGTGATCGGCGGCTTCTTCCACTACATGAAGGTGGGGCCGGTGGAAGACAAGGACCTTGACGACAAGGAGCGGCCATGACCACCCTGACCCCCGGGCGGGAACGCACCCGCTACATCCTGCGCTACAAGGACAGCACCCGCATGAACCACTGGTTCGTGGCGCTGCTGTTCTTTGCGGCGGCACTGTCGGGCCTGGCGCTGTTCCATCCCACGCTGTTCTTCTTCAGCAACCTGTTCGGCGGCGGGCAGCTCACACGCATCCTGCACCCGTTCCTGGGTGTGTTGATGGTGCTGGGCTTCATCGTGCTGTTCTTCACCGTCTGGCGCGAGAACCTCATCGGCCGCGCCGACCGCGAGTGGCTGCGCCATGCCGGCGACATGCTCAAGGGCCAGAAGGAGAACATGCCGGCGGTGGGCAAATACAACGCCGGCCAGAAGCTGGTGTTCTGGGCCTTTGCCGTCAGCCTGCTGCTGCTGCTGGTCACCGGCTTCATGTTTTGGGCGCCCTACTTCTTCCACCTGGTGCCGGTGACGCTGCGCCGGCTGGCGATACTCGTGCATTCGGTGTCGGCGGTGGTGCTGGTGCTGTCGGTGATCGTGCATGTGTACGCCGCCATCTGGGTCAAGGGCACCACCCGCGCCATGACGCGCGGCACCGTGACCGACCGCTGGGCGCGGCTCAACCATCCGCTGTGGCACCGTGAAATGACCGAGGGCCATCCGCCGCGTGACTGAATCCGCTTCCAACGCCGCCCGCACCAGCCGCCTGCTGGATCCGGAGCAGATCGCCATCCAGGCCGGGCGGCAGATGCCGTTCCTGCGCCTGCCGCAACGCGCCAAGTTGTTCGCCGAGCGCGCGCTGCGGCTGCGCCAGCTGTCGGCCGGCCACCCGATGCGCGACTACCTGCTGTTCATCGCCGAGCTGGCGCAGGCCCAGCATCAGGTGCTGCAGGACTACGCCACGGTGCCGCTGCCCGATGCGGCCGCCTGCGACAGCGCCGCCCGCGGCCTGCTGCCACCGCTGCCTGCCACGCTATGGACGCTGGACGCGGCCTGGACCGGCGAGCTGCGCCGGCTGCTGGGTGTGCTGGCCGGGCGCCTGCCCGCCGGCCCGGCGCTGGACGTGGTGCAACGCGTGATCGCCACCGACGACGCCACGCTCAACCGCCAGGCCGACCTGCTGCGCAACGGCATGGCCCGCGGCCTGGACATGGCCGCCGCGCCGCTGGTGGCGGCCGGGCTGCAGGCCTACTTCAGCCACCTGGTGCTGGCCACGGCCACCGCCCATGGCGAGGCCGTGTTCGGCCGCACCGACCCGGCCACCGGCTGCCCCTGCTGCGGCAGCCGGCCCACCGCCAGCGTCACCCGCATCGGCGCCGATGAATCGGGGCACCGCTACCTGGCCTGCTCGCTGTGCGCCACGCAGTGGCATTACGTGCGCATCAAGTGCGCGCATTGCGAAAGCACGCGCGGCATCAGCTACCAGCAGCTCGAAGGTGATGCCAAGGACGGCGCGAGGGGCGCTTACCTGGGCGCCGTCAAGGCCGAGTGCTGCGACAGCTGCGGCCACTACCTCAAGCTGGTGGCGATGGAACGCGACCCCGAGGTGGAGCCGATGGCCGACGACCTGGCCAGCGTGGCACTGGACCTGCTGGTGAGTGAAGCCGGCCACCAGCGCGCCGGCGTCAACCTGATGCTGGTGTTCGGCGACGCGGAGAGCCCATGACTCAGCGGGTCGACGAGTCCATGGTCCATGGCTCGAAGGCTTTGCTGCAGCAGCTGCCTTCGATCGACCGGATCATGCAGTGGCCGGCGGTGCAGGCCCTGGTGGCGGCCCATGGCCACACCCTGGTGGCCGGCGAGGCGCGCGCGCTGGTGGCCGCCCGCCGTGAGGCCGCACGCGCCGGTGCCTTGGCCACCGCCGCGTTGCAGCCCGAGGCGATGGCCGCCGACCTGCGCCAGCGCTGCGCCGACCGCCTGGCGCCGCGGCTCAAGCCGGTGCTCAACCTCACCGGCACGGTGATCCACACCAACCTGGGCCGTTCGGTGCTGGCCGACGAGGCGCTGGCGCACATCGTGCGCACCATGGCCGGCACCAACAACCTGGAATTCGACCTCGACAGCGGCGGCCGCGGCGACCGCGACACGCTGGTGGAAGATCTGCTGTGCGAGATCACCGGCGCCGAAGCGGCCACGGTGGTCAACAACAACGCCGGAGCGGTGCTGCTCACCATCGCCGCGCTGGCCAGCGGGCGCGAGGCCATCGTCTCGCGCGGTGAGCTGGTGGAAATCGGCGGCGCCTTCCGCATGCCCGACGTGATGGCCAGCGCCGGCGCCCGCATGGTGGAGGTGGGCACCACCAACCGCACCCACCCGGCCGATTACCAGAACGCTTTCAACGAACGCACGGCGCTGGTGATGAAGGTGCACACCAGCAACTATGCGGTGCAAGGCTTCACCTCGTCGGTCGACGAATCGGTGCTGGCGCCGTTGTGCCGTGCGCGCGGCGTGCCCTTGGCCACCGACCTGGGCAGCGGCTCGCTGATCGACCTGGCCGCCTACGGCCTGCCGCGTGAACCGCTGCCGCAGGAGATGCTGCGCGCCGGCTGCGACGTGGTCACCTTCAGCGGCGACAAGCTGCTGGGCGGGCCGCAGGCCGGGCTCATCGTCGGCAGCAAGGCCGCGGTGGGCCGCATCCGCAAGTTCCCGATGAAGCGGGCGCTGCGCATGTCCAAGCTGCCGCTGGCGGCGCTGGAAGCCACGCTGATGCTGTACCTGCAACCCGAGCGCCTGGTGCGCGACCTGCCCACGCTGCGCCACCTCACCCGCCCGCAATCGCAGATCCTGGCGATGGCCGAGGCGCTGAAGCCCGCGCTGGCCCGCGCGCTGGAGCCGCGTTTCGAGGTGGGCTGCGTGGCGCTGAGCAGCCAGATCGGCAGCGGCTCCTTGCCGGTGGACCGGCTGCCTTCGGCCGGCCTGGCCATTGGCCTGCCGCTGGTGGGCGGTAAGGCCACCGGTGCCAAGGGCGTGGGCACCGCGCTGGACGAACTGGCCCGCGCACTGCGCAGCCTGCCGCTGCCGGTGGTGGGCCGCATCGCGCACGACCGGCTGCTGCTGGACCTGCGCTGCCTGGACGATGCCGCGCCCTTCACCACGCAACTGCCCATGCTGCGTGAGGCACTGGGAATGGGGCCGCTGGACGCATGATCGTAGGAACGGCGGGCCACATCGACCACGGCAAGACCACGCTGGTGCGCGCCCTCACCGGCGTGGACACCGACCGCCTGCCCGAAGAAAAGCGCCGCGGCATTTCCATCGAGCTGGGTTATGCCTACCTGCCCGCGCCCGGTGGCCAGGTGATCGGCTTCGTCGACGTGCCGGGCCATGAACGGCTGCTGCACACCATGCTGGCCGGCGCCACCGGCATCGACCACCTGCTGCTGCTGGTCGCGGCTGACGACGGCGTGATGCCGCAGACGCAGGAGCACCTGGCCGTGGCCAGCCTGCTGGGTCTGCGTGCAGGCACGGTGGCCATCACCAAGACCGACCGCGTGGACGCCACGCGCCTGGCCGAGGTGCAGGCCCAGGTGCAGGCGCTGCTGGCGCCCACCGCGCTGGCCGGCGCGCCGGTGTTCGAAGTGGCGGCGCCCAGCGGCGACGGCGTGCCGGCGCTGCGCGAACACCTGCTGCAGCAGGCCGCCGCACCCCGCCCGCAACACAGCGGCCCGGCCTTCCGGCTGGCGGTGGACCGCGCCTTCACGCTGGGCGGCACCGGCACCGTGGCCACCGGCAGCGTGCACGCCGGGCAGGTGGCGGTAGGCGATGAGCTGCGCCTGGTGCCGGGCGAGCGCCTGCTGCGGGTGCGCAGCCTGCATTCGCAGAACCAGCCCGCGCAGCAAGCCCATGCGGGCCAGCGCTGCGCGGTGGCGCTGGCCGGCATCGAGCGCGATGCGGTGCACCGCGGCCAGTGGCTGTGCGCGCCCGAGGTGGCGCATGAGACGGCCCGCATCGACGTGCGGCTGCAGCTGTGGCCGGGTGAGGCCAAGGCCTTGCGCAGCGGCACGCCGGTGCACCTGCACCTGGGCACCGCCGACGTGATGGCCAGCGTGGCGCTGCTGCAGGTCGATGACCAGGACGACGCCAACGCCCTGCCGCCGGGCGGACGCGCGCTGGCCCAGCTGGTGCTGCACACGCCCATCGCCGCCTGGCAGGGCGACCGCGGCGTGTTGCGTGATGCCAGCGCCAGCCGCACCGTGGCCGGCATCACCGTGCTCGATGCGCAGGCGCCGGCGCGCTACCGCCGCACGCCCGAACGTCTGCAATGGCTGGCGGCCGCCGAGCTGCCGACGGTGGCCGAGCGGGTGGCTGCGCTGCTGCAGGCGGCGCCCCAGGGCCTTGATCTGGCCGCGCTGGCCCGCGGCATGGGCTGGCCGGTGGCCGCCCTGCCCTTGCCGGCCGATGCGGTGCGCATCGAAGGCGGCGGCCGGCTGGCGGCCATTTCAGGCGCCGCATTGCAGGCGCTTCAGCAGCGGCTGCTGCAGGCGCTGGCCGGCCTGCATGCTCAGCAGCCTGAAGACATCGGCCCCGATGCGCGCCGCCTCAAGCGGCTGGCCGCGCCCCGGGTGGACGACGCGGTGTTGCGTCATGCGCTGGAGGCGCTGCTGGCGCAGGGCGCGGTGGTGCTCAGCGGTGCCTGGCTGCACCTGCCCGCGCATGCGGCGCGCCTGTCGGAAGCCGAAGAAAAACTGGTGCAAAAGCTGATGCCCGCGATGCTGGACGGTGGCTTCGACCCGCCCTGGGCGCGCGACCTGGCCAAGCTGGCCGCCACGCCCGAAGCGCTGGTGCGTTTGACGCTGGCCAATCTTTCGCGCCGCGGCCAGGCCTTCGCGGTGGTCAAAGACCTTTACTATCCGCTCCCCACGCTGGAGCGGCTGGCCGCGTTGGCCCGTCAGGCCGCGGCGGCGCCCGAAGGCTTGAGCGCCGCGAGCTTTCGTGACGCCACCGGCCTGGGACGCAAGCGGGCCATCCAGGTGCTGGAGTTCTTCGACCGCGTGGGCCTGACCCGCCGGGTGAAGGACCAGCATGTGCTGCGCAGCGACGCAGCGCTGTTCGAAGGCAGCCGCCCACCCGGCGGCTGACGCAGGGAGGAAATCGTCCCCGGTGGGACGGCCGGGCTTCAAACCCGGTGGGTGGCGCCATGCGTCGCCGGGTGGGTTCGACTCCCTCTTCCTCCCGCCATCTTGCAGGTGGCTCCGGCTGCGGCACACTCGCGGCTCTTCCGACACCCCTGCCCTGTCACATGTCGACTGCCGCCCGCAAGCCCGTCACGCTGCACCGCCTGCGCGAGATGCACGCCGCCCGCGAGAAGATCGCGATGCTGACCTGCTACGACGCCACCTTCGCCCAGCTGCTGGACGCCGCCGGGGTGGACGTGCTGCTGGTGGGCGACAGCCTGGGCATGGTGCTGCAGGGCCAGCCCAGCACCGTGCCGGTGAGCCTGGACGAGATGGCCTACCACACCGCCTGCGTGGCCCGTGGCAACCGCACGGCCTGGGTGGTGGGCGACCTGCCCTATGGCAGCTACCACCAGTCGAACGAACAGGCGCTGGCCAGCGCGGTGCGCCTGATGCAGGCCGGTGCCCACATGGTCAAGCTGGAAGGCGGCGGCTGGACGGCGCCGGTGGTGCGCTTTTTGTCCGAGCGCGGCATACCGGTGTGCGCCCATCTGGGGCTCACCCCACAGTCGGTGCATGCGCTGGGCGGCTGGCGCATCCAGGGCCGCGACGAAGCGGCGGCGCAACTGATGCGACAGCATGCCCGCGAGCTGGCCGAGGCCGGCGCCCAGATGCTGGTGGTGGAGCTGATTCCCGCCACGCTGGGCCGCACGCTGGCCGACGAGCTGCCCATCCCGGTCATCGGCATCGGCGCCGGCGTGGGCTGCGCCGGCCAGGTGCTGGTGCTGCACGACATGCTGGGCCTGACGCGTGGGCGGCTGCCCAGGTTCGTGCGCAACTTCATGCAAGGCAGCGACAGCGTGGAGGCCGCGGTGCAGGCTTATGTGGGGGCGGTGAAGGCCGGCCGGTTCCCTGACGACGCCCAGCACGGCTATTGAATTGCAAGACCTCCGGAGACCCGCGATGAAGATCATCCACCACGTCAGCGAGCTGCGCGCCGCGCTGGCCGGCGGCCCGCGCCCCGCCTTCGTGCCCACCATGGGCAACCTGCATGAGGGCCACCTGGCCCTGGTGCGCCAGGCCCGCAGCCACGGCGTGCCGGTGGTGGCCAGCGTGTTCGTCAACCGGCTGCAGTTTGCGCCGCATGAAGACTTCGACCGCTACCCGCGCACGCTGGCGCGTGATGCCGAACTGCTGCAGGGCGCCGGCTGCGACCTGCTGTTTGCGCCCGACGAGGCCGAGATGTACCCGGTGGCCCAGGGCTTCAAGGTGCAGCCGCCGGCCGCGCTGGCCGACATCCTGGAAGGCTACTTCCGCCCCGGCTTTTTCACCGGCGTGTGCACGGTGGTGATGAAGCTGTTCCAGATCGTGCAGCCGGGCATCGCCCTGTTCGGCAAGAAGGACTACCAGCAGTGCCTGGTGGTGCGCAGCATGGTCGAGCAGCTGAACCTGCCTATACAAGTGATCGGCGGCGA
>NZ_CAXFDV010000441.1:0-3831 GCF_964001545.1 uncultured Aquincola sp. | reverse complement strand
GCGGATGCTCGGCCAGCTCGAAGCGGCCGCCCACGGCCAGCGTGCGCATCAGCCCTTCGCCCTGCACCTGCAGCACCCGGGCATCGAAGGCCTGCTGCCGCACGCCGGCATGGTGCTCGCCTTCGGCCTTGCTGCCGTAGTCACAGGGGTAGTCGTAGATCTCCAGCGGCGGCAGGCCGGCCGGCTGCGGCGCACTGCTGCCGGCATGCGCCTCGGCCTGCAGCGACACGTCGGGCTTGGTGAAGTCGTAGTCGGTCAGGGCCACCCGCTGCGGCTGCACCCGCTGGCTTACGCGCCAGTGGGTGATGGGCTCCAGGTCGGTGGCGTCGTCGGCCGTCTCGCGGTAGACGAACTGGTGGCCGCCTTCACACGGCACATGGGCGCCGGGCGCATCCACCACCACCAACGTGTGGCGCTGCGCCTCATGCCGGAAGAAGTAGTAGATGCCTTCCTTCTCCATCAGGCGGCTGATGAAGGCGAAGTCGGTCTCGCGGTATTGCACGCAGTAGTCCACCGGCGCATAGCGGCCGGTGAGCTGGAAGTCCACGTCCACCGCAAACGGCTCCAGCACCTGCTTCAGGATGTCGGGCACCGACAAGGCCTGGAAGATGCGCGTGTCGGCCCGGCGGGTGAGCAGCCACAGCGCGGGCCGCAGCACCAGCCGGTAGCTGAAGCGGTCTTGGCCTGCCTCGCCCAGCAGGCCCATCTCGGCCACCAGGCCCTGGAAGCAACGGTCCTCGCCATCGGCCCGCTGCAGCGTCACGCTGGCGGGCTGGCCCAGCAGATCCACCGGGGCCAGCGACGGGTTGCTGGACAGCGCCTCCACCTCGAACTCGAACAGCTCGCCCAGCGCCTCGCGCGCCTGCAGGCGCTTGAACAGCAGCGCATCGCCCAGCGCGGTGTGCAGCTTCATCAGCGGGGGCAGTGGTGGCGACAACGTCTTCTCCATCCTTCAAGACGGTGCGATGGTGTCGGGCCAAGGGCGCGGCCACATCCCCCATGGGCCGGAAGGCGGCACGCCCGCCAGAGGGTAAGTTGTGAACAAACGTCACGGCTGCAGAGCTAGGGGCAGCCGCCGCGCAGGGGGCCGCTAAAGTGGATCGATCCATGCGCCTTGCTCCAGGAACTGCAATGACGTCTGCCGTTGCCGCCCGCCCCTCTTTTGCTGCCGCGGGCCTGCTGGCCCTGGCCCTGCTGGCCGGGCTTGCGCCCAGCCTGCCCGCCCAGGCCCAGGCCCGCTTCGACTTTGCGGCCACGCCGGGCCGCCTGAGCAAGCAGGTGGTGCCCACGCACTACCAGCTGCTGATCGACGCCGACCCGGCCCGCGACGACTTCCGCGGTGAAGTGACCATCGTGGTGGACGTGCGCAAGCCCACCGACGCCATCGTGCTCAATGCCCACCAGCTGCAGGCCAGCGGCGCGATGCTGAGCGACGCCAGCGGCCTGCGCCCGATGAAGGTGCTGCCCGACGAAGCACGCCAGACCTGGCGCCTGGTGCCCGAAGACGGCAAACCCATTGCCACCGGCAGCCAGCGCCTCGAGATCGACTACACCGGCGTGGTGCAGAAGACCGGCCAGGGCCTGTACCGCGCCGAGTACCGCGACATCACCGCCGCGCCCGATGCACCGATGGCCCGCACGCTGGCCACGCAGCTGGAAGCCATCTACGCCCGCAGCGTGCTGCCGGTGTTCGACGAGCCGGTGTTCCGCGCCAGCTTCGAGCTGAGCGTGCGTGCACCGGCCGGCCAGCAGGTGGTGGCCAACATGCCGCAGCAATCACAGCAGCCTGAAGCCGATGGCCACGTGCTGCACCGCTTTGCGCCCACGCCGCCGATGCCCAGCTACCTGCTGGCCTTCACCATCGGCCACTTCGACATGCTGGAAGGCAGCGCCGGCACGCTGCCGCTGCGCATCCTCACCGCGCCGGGCAAGCGTGAGCAGGCCCGCTTTGCGCTGCAGGCCACCGAGCAGCTGATGGGCCACTATGCCGACTACTTCGGCGTGCCCTACGCGCTGCCCAAGCTCGACCAGCATGCGGTGCCCAGCACCCGCTGGGGCGCGATGGAAGACTGGGGCCTGATCTCCTACGCCGAAAGCGGCCTGCTGTTCGACCCCGCGCGCAGCAACCCCGACACCCAGCGCCGCGTGTTCGGCCTGCTGGCGCACGAGATCGCGCACCAGTGGTTCGGCAACCTGGTCACCGCCGCTTCATGGGAAGAGATCTGGCTGAACGAAGCCTTTGCCACCTGGATGGCCACCCGCACCTCCGACCACTTCCACCCCGAGTGGCAGGTGCGCCTGCGCGAACGCGGCTGGGTGGAAGAAGCGATGGACGAAGACAGCGGCCAGGCCACGCGCGCCATCCGCTCGGGCCGGGTGGACGAACAGGCCGTGTGGGACGTGTTCGACAACATCACCTATGCCAAGGGCGGCGCGGTGCTGTCGATGATCGAGCAGTGGCTGGGCCCCGAGGTGTTCCAGAAGGGCCTGGCCGCCTACATGGCCGACCGCCAGTACAGCAATGCCACCGCCGGTGACCTGTGGCACCACATCGGCCAGGCGGCCGGCCGCGACGTGCGCCGCGTGGCCGCCAGCTGGACCGACCAGCGCGGCTTTCCGGTGGTGCAACTGGCCAGCCGCTGCAGCCGCGGCCAGACCGAGGTGACGCTGTCGCAGCGCCGCTTTGTCACCGGCGCGGCCGACCGCATGCAGCGCACCTGGCACATCCCGGTGCGGCTGGCGCGCGGCAGCGATGTGCAGACGGTGATGCTGGACCAGCCGCAGCGCACGCTGCGCCTGCCCGGCTGCAGCGAAGAGCCGCTGGTGGCCAATGCGGGCGGCCGGGGCTTCTACCGCGTGCAGTACAGCCCGGCCCAGCTGCAGGCGCTGGCGCGGGCCCTGCCCACGCTGGCACCGGCCGACCGGGTCACGGTGATGGCAGATGCACTGGCGCTGGCCCGCACCGGCGCCACGCCGCTGGCCGGCTGGTTCGGCCTGCTGGCCGCCGCGCCGCAGGTGCAGGACGACAGCCGCGCCGCGCTGCTGACCATGGCCATGCGCGGCCTGCAGGAGCTGGACGCGGTGATGGCCGGCCTGCCGGTGCAGGCCCCTCTTCGCGAGGCCGCGCGTGCGCTGCTGGCGCCCGAGCTGGCACGCCTGGGCTGGACGCCCGCCGAAGGTGAAGGCTCCGAGCCGCGGGCGCTGCGCAACCAGCTGATCCGCCAGCTGGCCATGTTCGGCGATGCGCAGGTGCTGGCCGAAGCGCGCCAGCGCTTCGATGCCGATGTGGCCGGCACCCAGCCGCTGCCCGCGGCCATCCGCAGCGGTGTGATCGGTGCGGTGGGCACGCAGGCTGATGGCGAGCGCTTTGCGCAGCTGCTGCAGCGGCTGCAGCAGGCCACCAGCGACGAAGACCGCTGGACCTATGCGCGGGCCCTGGCCTCGGGCACCGACGAAGCGCAGCTGCGCCGACTGCTCAGCGCAGCACTGTCGGGCATCACCGCGCCCAACGTGGCGTCGGCCATCCCGTCGATGGCCGGTGAGCTGGCGCCGCTGGGCGAAGTGGCCTACCGCCATGTGCTGGACCACTGGCCCGAGTACGAGAAGCTCACCGGCATCCAGGGCCGGCAGTACCTGCTGCCGGGCTCGGCCTCGCGCTTCGTGCAGCCGGCGCAGGCCCAGGCGCTGGTCGACGACCAGGCCCGCCTGGTGGGCAAGGGCGGCGCGCTGACCGCCGGCCGCCAGGCCGAACAGATCCGCCTGCATGCCCGCATGCGCGAGCGTGATGCGGCGGCGCTGGACAAGCTGCTGGCCGGCTGGCAGCCGCAGCAT
>NZ_CAXFDV010000440.1:0-9925 GCF_964001545.1 uncultured Aquincola sp. | reverse complement strand
AATCACGCAGACAGCGGGCACCACCATCGTCGTCGGCGGTCAGACGACGGTCGCGGCGCCGGGCAGCAACATCACGCTGGACGGCGCGAACAACGACTTCCAGGGTGCGTTCAACGCCACCGGCAACAACGTCACGGTGGTCGATGGCACCGGCGGGCTGGTGATCGGCAACATCGCGGCCGCTGGTGGCTTCAACGCCACGAGCACGGGCGGCGACGTCACGCAGCAGGCTGGTTCGGTGATCACGGTGGGTGGTCAAACCACCGTCGCGGCGCCGGGCAGCAACATCACGCTGGATGGTGCGAACAACGACTTCCAGGGCGCGTTCAACGCCAGGGGCAACAACATTGCAGTGGTCGATGGCATCGGTGGCCTGGTGATCGGCGACATCACGGCCGCTGGGGGATTCAATGCCACCAGCATCGGTGGTGCCATCACGCAGCGGCCCGGCAGCAGCATGGTCGTGGCGGGTGTGGCCCAGCTGTCTGCACCGGGCTCCGGCATCACGCTGTCTGCGACCGGCAATCGCTTCGCTACCGCGCCGGTGCTCAATGGCGTCAAGTCGGGCACGGAGGCGCCGCCCGTCGCGCCGACAGTCACTCCGCCGACGGTACCGTCCTCAGTTCCTGCGGTCGTTCCTCCGGTCGCGCCACCGCCTTCGCCCCCGGCCGTACCACCTCGGGTCAGGCTGGCGGCTCCCACGGTGCTGCCACCTCTCATGCCGCCGGCCGTGCTGCCGGTGCCGGAGGCCGCACCGCTGGCCATCGACGCCTCGGTGCTGATGGCCGGCCCGGTGCCAATGGCGCAGTCGCCCGTGATGTTCGAAGGCGTCAGCGTGCAGCTCTCGCCAGCCCCGACGCCAGAGGGCGAAGCCCTGGTGACCGTGCGTGTACCGCAGCCGCTGATGGCCACCGGCTTCAGCTTCGGGCTGCCCGGGGCGCTGACCGCCGACCTGGCAGGCGACGCCCCGGTCGCGGCCACGCTGGAAGACGGCGAGCCGCTGCCCACCTGGTTGCACTTCGATGCCCGGCGGCGCCAGTTCAGCGCCACGGCGGTGCCGCCTCAAGGGCTGCCGTTGCGCGTGCGCCTGCGCCTGGGCGATCGCAGCGCGGTGGTGGTGCTCACCGCCGCGTGAGCGCCCAGTACCGCCGGGCCGCCCCAAGGCTGAGAATTCTTGGGGCGAACTAGCCAGTCGCCAGTCGCAAGATCGCGTCGCGCAGGTGCCTGAAGCTGCAGGACGCGTTTCGATCCAGGTGCATGTGCGGCGCAATACGTCGCGCACCGTCCCGCTTCTGGTAGCCCGGCAGATGGCGGCGCAGCTCGGCTTCTGGAGCGGCGATGCGGTCAGGGTCGCGGTACTTGGCGCTTCGTGCCAGTGCGGCCAGACGGGGCTGCTCAAATGCCTTTGCCACCGCCGGCCAATCGCCCAGGAAGAAGCTCTCGAGCTCATGGCAGGCGATGCGCACCACGGCATCGGGCCGGCCTGCCTCGTCACACCGGGCGCGCAGGGCGGCTTTGACCGCATGGCAGTCGCCGCTGTCCTTGTCGCGCAGCACCAGGAAGCGTGAGTTGGGCAGCTGCCAGTAGCGCATCTTCAGGGCCATGCGCTTTTCCATGTCCTGCTTGCCCTCGAACACGAGGAAATGCGGCTGCACGTCGTCGGGCAGCCAGCGGGGCAGCCACACGGCCAGGGCGTCGCGTTCGGATGGCCCTTCGAGCAGGAAGACCAGGTGCCTCATCGCGGATCAGCGCCGCGGAACAGGCCTTCCTTCCACAAGTAGCCCATGCGGTCGCCGTGCGCCATGTAGGCGGCCAGCTGCGCATCGTCGGCGGCGCGGTGCACCTGGGTGTAGCCGTCGACCTTGCCGAGCCAGAACACCTCGTCCAGCTTGACGGCGTTCAGGAAGTCGGGCGAATGGGTGGAGACGAAAACCTGGCCGCCCCGGTCGGCGTAAGACCTGAACTCTTCCGCCAAGTCCCAGAGCAAGGTGGGATAGAGCTGGTTCTCGGGCTCTTCCACGCACAGCAAGGGGTGCGGCTGCGGGTCGTACAGCAGCACCAGGTAGGCCAGCATCTTGATCGTGCCGTCTGACACGAAGCGGGCCAGGAAGGGGTCCTCAAACGCGCCGTCGGAGAACTTCAGCAGCACGCGGCCTTCTTCGGTGGTCTTCGCTTCCACGTGGCTGATGCCGGGCACCCGGTGCTTCAGGCGGTCGAGGATGCCCCTGAACACCTGGGGGTGCTGCCGGTGCAGGTACTCAACCACCAGCGACAGGTTTTCGCCTTCGCGGCTCAGGTGGTCGGCAAAGCCAGCCTCGGCCTCGGGCCGGGCGCGGCTGATGTGAAAGTCGGACAGGTGCCAGTTCTCGATCAGATTGCCCAGGGCCACCACCGCCGGAAAACGCTCGAACTGCGCCAAGCCCTTGATGGCCAGGATGTCCGGACTCTTCAAGGTCTGGGTTTCTCGCATGAGCTGGCTTTCGTCGGCCACGCCTTCCAGCTCATTGGTGACGGCGGCACCTGTGCCGTAGGCAAAGTCCAGGAACTTCCAGGGCCGGCCCCCGCGATTGCCCCGGTTGTAGCGCAGCACCTCGCGCGCCACCACCGGTCGGCCGTCGCGCTCATCCACATGCAGCTCGTAGGTGATGCGGCGTGCGTGGCCGTCGGCCAGCGTGGTGCGGATCTTCAGCTCGATCTCGATGGGGCCGCTGGCGCCCCGGCTGCGCACTTCCTGGAAGCCCCGGCTGCCGCCCAGGCGTGCCAGTGCCGTGGTCACGTTGCCGGCCATCGCATCGCGCAGAAAGGCAAACACGGCGAACAGCGTGCTCTTGCCGGTGCCATTGGCGCCGACCAGCACGCAGAACCGCGGGATGTCCTTCATCTGCACATCCCGGAAGGCCCGGAAGTTCTTCAGCCGGATCTGCTCGATCTGCATGCCTCAATCCCCCCGCCGGAACACGATCACCATCGAGCCCGGCACGCGGCCGTCCACGTCCTTGGGCAGGCCGTCGGTGCGGTCGATGGCGCGCAGCACCGCGTCGTCCCAGGCCTTGACGCCGCTGCCCTTGACCAGGCGGCGGCCCAGGATGGTGCCGTCGGGTGCGGCGCGCACTTCCACTTCGGCCACCGGGTTGCCCGGCACGTCGTCGGTGAGCACGATGTTGGGCCGCACCCGGGCCACGATGCGGCCGGCGTAGCTGGCCGACGGGCCGGCGTCGCGTTGCGCCGTGCCGCGGGCATCGGGCGCGCCGGTGGCGCCGGCCTGGCCCATCATGCGGGCCAGCTGTTCCTTGCGCACCTGTTCGCGCCTGGCTTCGGCGGCCTTCTCGGCCTTTTCCTTTTCAGCCTTTTCCGCCTTGTCCCTGGCGGCCTGGGCCTGCTGCTCGGCACGCTCCTTCTTCTCGCGCTCGGCCTTGTCCTTCTCGGCCTTCTCGCGCGCGGCGGCCTGCTGCTCGGCGCGCTCCTTCTTCTCCTGCTCGGCCTTCTGCTTGGCTTCGCGCTCGCGCTTGTCGGCCGCGCGCTGGCGCTCGGCCTCGCGTTCTTCGCGCTCCTTCTGTTCCTTTTCCTTCTTGGCCTTTTCCACCGCGATCTGCGCGTCGCGCTCGGCCGGTGCCGGCTTGGGCGGCGGCGCAGGCACCGGCTTGGGTTCGGGCCGCGGGGCAGGCGCGGGCGGCGGCGGTGCCGGCGCCGGGGCGGGCGCAGGTGCAGGGGAGGGTGCAGGAGGTGGCGGCGGCGGCGGTTCGCCCCGCGGCGCTGCCTCTTGCGGGCTGGCGGCCCACAGCTCGGCGGTCACGCCTTCGGGCGTGCTCACGCGCCAGTTGGTGGCCAGGGCGATGGCGGCGATCAGCGCCAGGTGCGCCAGCACCGCAGCGGCGGCGCCGGCGCGCATGCCGCCGGGTTGTTGGGGGCGCAGTACATCGACGGCTTGTTCGTCGGCCATGCCCGGTCAGCCCCCCGCCTTGACCGACAGGCCCACGCGCTGGATGCCGGCGCGCTGCAAGGTGTCCATCACCTTCACCACGGTGTCGTACTTGACGTTGCGGTCGGCGGCAATCACCACCGGCACCTGCGCGTCGCCGCTTTGCGCGGCCCTCACGTTGTCGGCCAGTTCCTTGAGCGTGACCTTGCGTTCGTTGCCGTCGGAGGCCAGCTTGATGCCGCCGTCCAGCGCCACCTGCACGTCGATCTTGCGGCTTTCGGCCTGCTTGGCCTTGCCGACGGTGGGCACGTCGATGGTGCCGGTGGTGATGAGCGGGGCGCTGACCATGAAGATGATCAGCAGCACCAGCATCACGTCGATGAACGGAACCATGTTGATCTCGTTCATCGCGCGGCGCCGGCGGCCACCGCCTCGGGAGTTCAGGGCTGCCATGGTGCGGGCCTCTTCAGCGCGCGGCCGGCTGGGTGGCGTTGCGCTGCAGGATGTTGGAGAACTCCTCGATGAAGGTCTCCAGCTGGATCGCGATGCGGTCGATGTCGCGGGCGAAGCGGTTGTAGGCGATCACCGCCGGGATGGCGGCGAAGAGGCCAATGGCCGTGGCCACCAGCGCCTCGGCGATGCCGGGCGCCACCGTGGCCAGCGACACCTGCTGCAGGTTGGCCAGGCCGACGAAGGCATGCATGATCCCCCACACCGTGCCGAACAGGCCCACATAGGGGCTGACCGAGGCCACTGAGCCGAGGAAGCTCAGGTTGCTCTCGATCACGTCCAGCTCACGCTGGTAGCTCGCGCGCATCGCGCGGCGGGCGCCGTCGAGCTGGGCGCCGCCGTCCAGGCGCTTTTCGCGCAGCTTCAAAAATTCGCGCATGCCGCTGGCGAAGATGCGTTCCATCGGCGCCGTGGTCTTGGACGAGGTGGCGGCCTGCTGCAGCTCGGTCAGGCTGCGGCCCGACCAGAACTCGCGCTCGAAGCCTTCGTTCAGGCCGCGCACGCGCTTCAGGCCGACCAGCTTGCCGAAGATCACCGTCCAGCTGATCAGCGAGACGGTCAGCAAGCCGGCCATCACGATCTGCACGACGAAGCTCGCATGCAGCACGAGCGAGATGATGGACATGTCCTGGTTCATGGATGCGTGGCGATGTCGGGCATCGCGTCGAGAAGGGGAATCGGAATACGGCGTGGCCGGAAGGTTCCAGGCTCCACACAGGCGATGCGTACCTCGCCTTCGGCAAGCAGCTCGCCCGCGCGGCGCGCATGCTGGCGCAGGGTGAGCGTGGCACGGCTGCGTTCCGCCAGTACCACGTCGATGTGAAGCAAGTCGTCCAGCCGCGCCGGCTTGAGGTGGCGGGTGCGGGTGTCCGTGACCACGAACATCGCGCCGCCTTCTTCCTTGAGCCGTTGCTGCTCATGGCCCAGCGAGCGCAGCCATTCGGTGCGCGCCCGCTCGAAGAACTTCAGGTAGTTGGCATAAAACACCACGCCGCCGGCGTCGGTGTCTTCCCAGTACACCCGCACCGGGAACTCGAAGTGCGCGCCGCTCACAGCGCCTGCGAAAGCCGGCGCACGGCTTCCTCGAGTTGCGGCAGGCTGTTGGCAAACGACAGCCGCATGAAGCGCTCGCCCGCATGCGGGCCGAAGTCGCGCCCGGGCGTCAGCGCCACATGGGCCTTGTGCATCATGTCGAAGCAGAAGTCCCAGCTGCTGCTCGCATGGGCCGAGACGTCGCACCACACGTAGAAGGCGCCGTCGGGCAGCACCGGCACGCCGAAGCCCAGCTGCTGCAGCGCCGGCACGATGAAGTCGCGCCGCGCGCGGAAGGCGGCGCGCCGGTCTTCATAGGTGGCGATGGCCTCGGGCGTGAAGCAGGCCAGCGCCGCCTGCTGCGCCACGCTGGAGGCGCAGATGAACAGGTTCTGCGCCAGCCGTTCCACCGGCGCCACGAGGCGCTCGGGCAGCACCATCCAGCCCAGCCGCCAGCCGGTCATGCTGAAGTACTTGCTGAAGCTGTTGATCGAGATGACGTCTTCGCCGAACTGCAGCGCGCTGGCCGCGAACTGGTCGTCGTAGCTCAGGCCCAGGTAGATCTCGTCGACGATGGCAAAGCCGTTGCGCTCGCGCACGGCCTGCACGATGCGGCCCATCTCGTCGGGCGCGATGGACGTGCCCGTGGGGTTGGAGGGCGAGGCCAGCAGCACGCCGCGGGTGCGCGGGCCCCAGGCCGCCTGCACCGCGGCCGCATCGAGCTGGAAGCGCGACTCGGCACCGGCCGGCAGCAGCACCGCCTGGCCGCCAGCAGCGGCCACGAAGTGCCGGTTGCAGGGGTAGCTGGGGTCGGGCAGCAGCACCTCGTCGCCCGGGTTCACCAGCGCCAGCGTGGCCAGCTGCAGCGCGGCCGAGGCGCCGGCAGTGACCACGATGCGCCGCGCCGGCACATCGAGCCCGAAGCGCTGCGCATACCACTGGCTGATGGCCTCGCGCAGCGCCGGCAGGCCGGTGGCGGCGGTGTACTGGGTGCGGCCGGCGCCCAGGCAGGCCTGCGCGGCCTGCAGCACCGGCGGCGGCGCGGTGAAGTCGGGCTCGCCGATGTTGAGGTAGATCATCGGCCGGCCGCCGAGCGCCGGGTCGCAGGCGGGGCTGCGGGCGATCTCGTCGGCCGCCTTGGCGCACTCCATCACGTAAAACGGGTCGATGAACCGGAGGCGGTCGGCAAGCGGTGGCGACATCTCTGACAAGGGCGTGGCGCGGCAGGCGCGCCGGTCGCGGAAAAATGAGCAGTTTAGTTCGGCCGCCCGGCACGGCCCGGCAATTGCCCCCTGCTGGGCAGACGCCGGCAGGGCAGGGCTTGCGCCTATCGCTGCCTGCCACGTGGGCACTTCAGAATGACGAGCAGTCTGGCCGCGGCGGCCCGGCGAGCCGCGGTGGTCAGCATGAACCGGCAGTACGACCTCCTCATCGTGGACGACGACCCGACCCAGATCGTGGTGCTGGGCGCCATGCTGCGGCCCTTCGGGCAGGTGCGCTTTGCCAAGCGCGGGGCCGATGCGCTGCGCCTGGCCCGCCAGTCCATCCCCGACCTGATGCTGCTGGACCTGCAGCTGCCCGACATGGACGGGGCGGCGGTGCTGGCCGAGATGCGCCGCTCGCCCTTGCTGGCCGAGGTGCCGGTGCTGGTGCTCAGCGGCACCGAGCCTGCGCAGGCGCTGCCCGGGCTGCATGGCCTGGGCGTGGTGGCCTGCCTGGCCAAGCCGCCCGACGGCCCGGTACTGGCCGCCTGCGTGCAGGCCGAGCTGCAGGCCGCGCTGCGCCGCCTGGCGCAACGCCGGCCGCGCGGCAGCGGCGAGCCGGCGGCGGCCTTCAACCGCCGCTGCTTCGACCTGCTGCTCGGCCTGGCCTGCCAGGATGGCCCGCGCGAAGGCCCGCTGGCCCTGCTGCGGCTGGCGCCCACGGCCTTGCAGCCGGCGTGCGATGCACCGGTGCTGGAAAGCCTGGCGCGTGCGGTGCGGGTGGCCGCGCGCCGGCCCGGCGACTGCATCGGCCACCTGGGCGCCGATGGCCTGGCCCTGCTGCTGCCCGACACCGATGCCCGGGGCGCGGCCTGCGTGGCCCGGCAGCTGCTGCAGGGGCCGGGCTGCCCCGCCGGCCTGGCTGCCGGCTTCGTGGTGCTGGCACCGGCGGCCCCGGGCCTGCCCCCGGTGGCGCCTTCGATGCTGATGGGCGCTGCCGAAACCGCGCTGCAGGCGGCCCGCGCGGCGGGTGCGGGCCAGGCCCGGCAGGTGCTGTGGCAGCGCGGCGTGGGCGCGGGCCGTGCGTTGCCGGTGCCCGGGCTGGACAACGGCCTGGGCGTGGTGGCGGACGTCGCCGCGGCGGTGGGCAGCCCGGCCGGCCCCACCCTGGCCGCCGAGCTGCCCGCCGCCGGCGCCACGCCCGGCCAGACGCCCACCGCGGCGCCCACAGCAGCGCTCACCGCGGCGCCAGCCGGCCGGCCGCCGGGGGATGCGGTTTGACGATGCCGGGCCGGCGGCCGGCGCGCAGCATGCTGCAGACCTTGCACCGGCCGGGGGTGGGGGCATCGGCCTGGCTGGCGGCCGGCCTGTTGTGCGCAGCGCTGCTGGCCTGGCACCAGGCCCGCAACAACCGCGCGCTGGCGCAGTCGCGCTTCGATGCGCAGGCCGCGGTGGTGGCCGACCGCCTGATGGCCCGCATGCAGGACTACGAAAAAGGCCTGCGCGGTGCCCGCGGCGTGGTGGTGGCCGCGGGCGACCGGCTGAGCCGGCCGCTGTTCCGTGCCTACCATGAGTCGCGCGACATCGACCGCGAGTTTCCCGGTGCGCGCGGCTTCGGTGTCATCCGCCGCGTGCTGCCAGGGCAGGAAGCGGCCTTCGTCGAAGCCGCTCGGCAGGACGGCTGGCCCCAGTTCGCGCTGCGGCAGTTCGCGCAGCACGACGGTGAGCGCCACGTCATCCAGTACATCGAGCCGGTGGAGCGCAGCCCCGGCGCGGTGGGGCTGGACATTGCGTCCGAGCCGCGCCGCCTGGCGGCCGCGCAGCGGGCCCTGCGCACCGGCCTGGCTTCGCTCACCGCGCCGGTCACGCTGGTGCAGGCGCCCGACCGGCTGATGCATTCCTTCCTGCTGCTGCTGCCGGTGTATGCCGCGGGGCAGCCGGTGGCCACCGAGGCCCAGCGCAGCGCTGCCTGCATCGGCTGGGTGTATGCGCCGCTGTCCATCGACGACGTGCTGCGCGACTTCGAGCTGCGCGAGGTGGGCTTTGCCGTCGGCCTGTCCGATGCCGCGCCCGGGGGGCCGGCCGAGCTGTTCTTCACCTCGCCGGGCTTTCACACCGGCGCGGTGCCCGGGCTGCAGGCCGAGTTGCGGCGATCGGTGTTCGGCCGCGAATGGCACCTGTCGGTGCGCGCGCAGCCGGCCTTCGTGCAGGGCCTGAACCTGTTGTCGCCCTGGCGGGTGCTGGCCGCGGGCGTGGTGGCCTCGCTGCTGCTGGCGGCGCTGGTGTACGTGCACCTGCGCAACCGGCGGGCCGAATGGCGCGCCCAGCAGCAGCAGCAGCGGCTGGCCGCGCTGCTGGAAGCCTCCAGCGACGCCATCATTGCCGAGTCGCCGGCCGGCCAGGTGATCGGCTGGAACCGCGCGGCCGAGCGCATCCTGGGCCATGGCGCCGCGGAGACCATGGGCCGGCCGCTGGCCAGCGTGCTGATGGCCGAAGACGGCCGCCTGCCGCACGCCGAGCTGCGCGAGCGGGTGATGGCCGGCGAGCCGGTGCCCGCGTTCGACGCCGTCTGCCGGGTGCGCGACGGCAGCCTGGCCGAGGTGTCCATCGCCTTGTCGCCCATCCGGGGCGAGCGCGGCGAGCTGACCGGCCTGGGCCTGACCATCCGCGACGTGGGCGCGCGCAAGGCCGCCGAGCGCCGCCTGCGCGAGCTGAGCGCCACGCTGGAGCAGCAGGTCACCGACCGCACCGCCGCGCTGGAAAATGCCCGCCGCGACCTGCAGACGCTGCTCGACGCGCTGCCCTCGATGGTGGGCTACTGGGACAGCCAGCTCGTCAACCGCTTTGCCAACCAGGCCTACCACCGCTGGTTCAACCTGCCGCCCGGCACGCTGCCCGGCCGCCGGCTGCAGGACGTGGCCAGCCCGATGCTGTTCGAGCGCAATGAGCCACGCATCATGGCCGCGCTGGCCGGCCAGCCGCAGACCTTCGAGGTGGCGCTGCCGCCGCTGCAGGGCCAGCCGCCGCGCCAGGTGCTGGCGCACTACCTGCCCGACCGGGTGGACGGCCAGGTGCGCGGCTTCTATGTGCTGGTGCACGACGTCACCGAGCTGACCGAGCAGCGCCGCCAGCTCGATGCGCTGGTGCAGGAAAGCCGCAACGCCCAGCGCGAGCTGGCCGACCGCGAACGGCTGCTGCGGCTGGCCATCGATGCCTTTCCCGGCGTGCTGGCGCACTGGGACACGCAGATGCGCTGCACCTT
>NZ_CAXFDV010000439.1:0-5004 GCF_964001545.1 uncultured Aquincola sp. | reverse complement strand
CGGTAGGCCGATTCATCGGCCAGCACGTTCTGGCCGAACTGCGTGGTCAGCGTGGCCAGGCGCTCCATGATCTGCGCATGGCGGGCGCGGGCCTCGGGCGCCAGCCGGGCGCCGGTGCGCACGAAGTCGAGGTGGATGCGCTCCACCAGCCGCAGCTGCTGCGCATCCAGCCCCAGCTGGCCACGGCGCTGCCACACCGCGTCGATGCGGCGGAACAGCGGCTCATGCAGGTAGATGGCGTTGTCGTGACCCGCGATGCGCGGGGCCAGCGCGCGCTGCGCATCACGCAGCTCGGTCGTGGCCTCGGAAGCGGCCAGGTTGGAGAAACAGGCTTCCAGCCGGTTCATCAGCCGGCCCGAGCGGTCGAAGGCAGCGATGGTGTTCTCGAAGTCGGGCTCGGCGGTCTGGGCGCCAATGGCGTCCAGTTCGTCGCGGTGCTGCTGCATCGCCACCTCGAAGGCGGGCGCGAAGTGCTCGGCGCGGATCTGGTCGAACGGCGGCAGGCCGTGCGGCGCCGTCCAGGCGCCCAGCAGCGGATTGGTGGCGGGTTGCAGCATGGTGGCGTTGCCCTTACTTGCCGGCCTTGATGGCCTTCTCGTCGTCTTCGCGGTAGCGGCGGTCGGCGCAGTCCAGCATCCAGCCCTGGCGGGCCTGCTCGGCTTCGCGCGTGGCGGCCACCACCTGGGTCTGCTTCTCGTTCCACGCCGCGGCGCGCTCGTCGTGCACCTTGGCCTTGTCGTTTAGCGCAGCCACCGCGGCTTCATACGCGGCCTGCAGCGGCTTGCCTTCGGCCTCGATGGCACCGGCCTCGGTCTTGAGCTGTTTTTCCTCTTCCTGCAGCGCCTTGCGGCCGGCATCGTCGGCCGGCGGGTTGGCGGCCTTGGCATTGAAGGCCACGATGCGTTCGCCCAGCGCGCGCGTGCGCTCGTTCAGCTGCTTGACGGCACCGGCCTTGGCGTCGACGTCGGCCTTCAGCGGCTGTAGCGCTTCGGACAGCTTGGTGACCTCTGCCCGCTCGGCATCGAGCGCGGCCTTGCGGTTCTCGGCCGTGGTGCGTTGTTCGTTGACGGCGGTCTCGCGCTTCATGCAGGCGCGCAGTTCTTCCTTGGTGAGGATGGGCGCCTTGCTGGTGGTCTTGCCGACCGGCACTTGCGCCTGGGCCGACACGGCCGGCACGATCAGCGCAGCGGCGGTCAGCAGCGGGAAAAATCGCTTCAAGTTCGGGCTCCCGGTAGGAAGTTCGCAAAGGCGGGATGATGCCATCCATGAACTTCGACCTGAACGACCTGCTGGCCTTTCGCGCCGTGGCGGAGTTGAACAGCTTCCGCCGCGCGGCCGAGGCGGTTCACATCTCGCAGCCGGCCTTCAGCCGCCGCATCGACAAGCTGGAAGAAGCCCTGGGCGTGCGCCTGCTGGACCGCACCACGCGCCGCGTGAGCCTGACCGCCGTGGGCCGCGACTTCGCACGCAAGGTGCAGCAGATCCTGGACGACCTGGACAGCACGCTGCTGGGCATCCGCGGTGTGGCGGCCACGCGCATGGGCGAAGTGACCATCGCCTGCGTGCCATCCACGGTGTACTACTACCTCTCGCGCGTGATCCAGCGCTACCGCGAGGCCTATCCCAAGGTGCGGGTGCGGGTGCTGGACGCCAGCGCCAACGACGTGCTGGACACGGTCTCGCGCGGCGAGGCCGACTTCGGCATCAACTTCATCGGCGGCAACGAGCCCGACATCGACTTCACCCCGCTGGTGGAAGAGCGCTTCGTGGCCGCCTGCCGGCGCGACCATCCGCTGGCGCGCAAGCGCCGCGTGACCTGGCAGGAACTGGCCGAGCACGACTTCATCGCCGTGAGCCAGCGCTCGGGCAACCGGCTGCTGATGGACCAGGCGCTGGCCCGCATGCCGGGCCGGCCGCAGGCGCTGTACGAAGCGCAGCACGTGACCACGCTGCTGGGCCTGGTGGAAGCCGGGCTGGGTGTGGCCGCGGTGCCTTCGATGGCCATGCCGGGCCAGGACCATCCGCTGCTGGTGAGCATTCCGCTGGAAGAGCCGGTGGTCACGCGGCATGTGGGGCTCATACGCCGCCGCGGGCGCAGCCTGTCGCCAGCGGCGCAGCAGATGTTCGACTTCTTCGCCGAGCTGGAAGATGCCGAAGGCGCAGCCCGCGCCAGGCGCAAGCGCAGTGCGCCGCGAAAGGCAGCCACGCCCAAAGCACAGACGTAAAAAAACCGCGGCAAGCCGCGGTTTTTGCATCGAGCCGGCTGTGGATTACAGCGGGCGGATGTTCGAAGCCTGGGGGCCCTTCTGGCCTTGGGTGACTTCAAATTCGACGCGCTGGCCTTCGCTCAGGCTCTTGAAGCCTTCGACGCGGATTTCCTTGAAATGCGCGAAGAGGTCCTTGCCGCCTTGTTCAGGCGTGATGAAGCCGAAGCCCTTGCCATCGTCGAACCACTTGACGGTGCCGGTTTGAGTTTGATTGGACATGATGATCCTTGGTTTAAAAGAGGCACGCGCAGCACATGCTGACGCGTGGCAGAGACACGCAAGAAATCACCAGGGGGAGAAATCCATTCCGAGCCTGCCACCGATTGGGACAGGAAGATCGACCTGACCTCGAGAAGACGGTCTTGTGTATGCCTACCCAACCAGTGTACCCGCCTGAGGGCACCTGCACGCCTGGGTTGCAAACTATTTCATGCGGGTGGCACGAAGTCGAGGATGCGCATCGCGGCGCTCAACCCCTGGCGCCGGGCCTTGGGGGCCGCGGTGGCCCAGGCGTCGGGCGCCTGCAGGCGCTCATCGATGTTGCCGATGTGGAAATGCGCGCCGCTGCTCAGCTGCGGCAACTCGTCCCAACCCACCGGCACCGAGATGCCCAGGCCCGGCCGCGCGCGCGGCGACCAGGCCGCCACCGTGGTGGCACCACGGCCGTTGCGCAGGTAGTCGACGAAGATCTTGCCCACACGGTTCTTCGGCCCGCTCTTGGCCACGAAGCGGTCGGGCAGCGTGCGGGCCAGGTGCTGCACGATGTGCTGCGACAGCGCCTTGACCGCGTCCCAGCCCAGCGAGGGCTTGAAGGGCACCACCACATGCAGGCCCTTGCCGCCGCTGGTCTTGAGCAGCGACTGCAGGCCCAGCTCGTCCAGCAGCGCATGCACCAGCTGCGCAGCCTCGGCGATCTGCGGCCAGGCCACACCTTCGCCGGGGTCGAGGTCGAAGGTCATGCGGTCGGGCTGGTCGATGGCGCGGGTGGTGGCGTTCCAGGTGTGCAGCTCGATGACATTCATCTGCACCGCGTTCAGCAGCGCTTCGCGCGTGGCCACTTCCATCAGCGGCGCATGCTCGGGGTCGAAGGCCGGGTCGAGCTGGCGCAGGCCCTTGATCTTGCCGCTGTCGTGCTTTTGAAAGAACAGCTCGCCCGCCACGCCGGCCGGCGCGCGCACCAGCGACACCGGCCGGCCCTTCAGGTGCGGCAGCAGCCGTGTGGCGGCGCGCTGCATGTACTCGGCCAGCTGCTGCTTGGTGGTGCCGCTGGTGGCGTCGATCACGCGGCTGGCATGGGTCAGGCGCAGGCTGGCCGGCAGCTGGGCCGGGGCGCTTGCCCTGGCTTTGGCTGGGGTCTTGGCTGGGGCCTTGGCCTGGCGGCCCGGCGCCGGCACCGCCTGCTCGCGGCCGATGGCCTGGGGCGGCTTGTCGCTGCGCAGGCCATGGAACACCGCCTGGCGCACGCGCCCGTCTTTCGTCCACTCCGCGAACGACACTTCGGCTATCAACTTCGGCTGCACCCAGTGGCCCTTGATGCCACGTGGCAGCGCTTCGAACGGCGTGGTGTCGGCGGCGATGGCCTTGAGTTGTCTAGACAGGTCGGCCAGCGACTGCTGGTTGAAGCCGGTGCCCACGTTGCCGGCGTAGTGCAGCGTGCCGGCGGCATCGTGCACGCCCAGCAGCAGCGCACCCAGGCCGGTGCGGCTGCCTTGCGGATCGGTCCAGCCGCCGATGACGAACTCCTGCCGTTGCTGGCACTTGAGCTTGATCCAGCTGCGGCTGCGGCCGCTGGCATAGGCCGCGTCGGCGCGCTTGCCGATCACCCCTTCCATGCGCATCTGGCAGGCGGTGTGCAGCAGGTGCGAGGCCTCCACCGCAAAGTCTTCGCTGAAGCGCAGGTGCGGCCGCTCGCCGGCCGCTTCCAGTGCTTCACGCAGGCGCTGGCGACGTTCGCGCAGCGGCAGGCCGCGCAGGTCCTGCCCGTCCAGGAAGGGCGCGTCGAACAGGTAGAACACGATGTCCTGCGTGCGGCGCTGCTCGAACACGTTCTGCAGCCGCTGGAAGCTGGGCACGCCGTCATCGTCCAGCACCACGATCTCGCCGTCCAGCCACGCGCCTGCGCCGCCCAGCCCGGCCATCTCCTTGGCCAGCCCGCGCAGCTTGGCCGTCCAGTCGTGGCCGTTGCGGGTGAACAGCTTGACCTCGCCGCCCTCGATGCGAGCCAGCAGGCGGTAGCCGTCGAACTTCATCTCGTACAGCCAATCGCCTTCGGTGGGCACGCCTTCGACCAGCGTGGCCAGTTGCGGGGCCAGGGCCTCGGGCAAGGGCACGCGGGGCGCGGTGGGGCGCTGGGTCGTCTTGGCAGGCTTCGGTGCCGCGGCCTTCGTCTTCGTGCGGTCCGCGGCCTTGGAGGCCGCCTTCTTGGCCGCCGCCTTCTTGGTGACGGCCTTCGCCGCGCCGATGATCGCGTCGCTGAGCACGCTGCCCGGCTCGGCTTCTGTCACGCTGTACTCGGCCGCCGGGCGCATGGCGTCGTCGTGCTCCTTGATCAGCAGCCAGGGCGTCTGCCGCTCGTTGCCGCGGCCGCGCATGCGCACCAGGGTCCAGCGGCCGGCCAGCTTGTGGCCATGCAGCCGGAACTTGAGCTTGCCGGCGGCCAGGCCGGCGCGGGCATCGCCCTCGGGCTGCCAGGTGCCGTTGTCCCAGACGATGACCTGGCCGGCGCCGTAGTGGCCTT
>NZ_CAXFDV010000438.1:0-7584 GCF_964001545.1 uncultured Aquincola sp. | reverse complement strand
TTGCAGATGCCGCCGTTGCCGAAGTGCATGTCGCGGATGGCGGACTGGTAGACGTCCTTGCCGACGATGCTGTCGCGGCGGATCGAGACCATCTCGTCGTACTGGCGCGCGGCCATGCGCTTTTTCAGGCGCTCGCGCACCGCGGGCGAGATGTCGGTGTAGCGGTCGATGGCCGAGGGCAGGTCGCCCATGTACGGGTTGTGGCCCGGGTTGTCCCAAGAACAGTTCTGCACACGCGCCGGGGCGCTGCCCACCGCCTTGGCACCGGCGGCCTGCGCGGCCACGGCCGCATGGGCGGGCCATGCGCCTGTCAGCAGGGAAACGGTGATGGACCAGACGATGAGAGAGGTTTTCATGGTGGAACCTGGTAGGCCCTGTGCAAGGCCGATGCGCAACTGCCGCAGTGATTGCTAACTTTACGACCGGGGCACATTCTCGGCCGATGCTTACAAACGACCGCGTGCATTTGTCGCGGATTCACGACGCACCCGTGTGCCCCGGGGGAGCAAGCCACAGGCCCGGCTGGGCATGCCACCATCGGGGCGTGAATTCATGCGCGTCGATGTCGGTTTGCGGGCAAACCGTCATCTAATGGGTGCTCTTTCCATGCCGTTTGCCGAGACCCCGATGAAGTACCTGGGGGCCCTGCTGGCCGGCCTCGGCATCACGACTGCCGTCGCCGCGCCCTACGAAGGCCCGTTGTTCGACGCCCACCTCCACTACAACGTGGAAGCGTTCGACACCTATCCCGTGGCCAATGCGATCGGCCGCCTGCAGCGCAGCGGCGTGCGTGCCGCCGTGGCCAACAGCCGCCCGAACGAAGGCACCCGGTCGCTGGCCGCGGCGCTCGACCAGACGCGCGCCGCCGGCATCACCGTGGTGCCGTTCGTCCGCCTTTACCGCAACCGTGACGACTACACCGGCTGGTTCGCCGACGACAGCATCTACCGCATGGTGCTGGACGAACTGGCGCGCGGCACGCCGGCCGGGCCGTACCGCGGCATCGGCGAATTCCACCTGTACGACAGCGCCCATGCCGATGGCCCGGTGGCCCGCCGGTTGATGCAGCTGGCGCGTGAGCGCGACCTGCTGGTGCTGGCCCATGTGGACGACGTGGCCGTGGACCGGCTGCTGGCGCATGCCCCCGGCGCGCGGCTGGTGTGGGCGCACACCGGCATCGGCGGTGCGCCGGTGCCCCGCGTGCGCGAGCTGCTGCAGCGCCACCCCGGGCTGGTGGGCGAGCTGTCGTACCGCCCCGGCCTGACCGAAGGCGGCCGCCTCAGCGCCGAATGGCGCGAACTGCTGCTGGCCTTTCCCGACCGCTTTGCGGTGGGCTCCGACACCTGGGTCAACCCACGCTGGAGCGCCTACGAAAGCCTGATGCAGGACGCGCGCGAGTGGCTGGGCGACCTGCCGCCCGACGTGGCGCGCCGCATCGGCTGGGCCAATGCGGCGGGCTGGTTCGGCGTGGCGGAGCCGCGGTGAGCGCCGCCGGGACGGGGCCGGGCGATCGCCTGGCCGACTTCGCCCGTGCGTCGGGCGACGTGCTGTGGGAATGCGACCGGGCCTGGCGCTACACCTGGGTGGCCGGGCCGTCCGAGGCGCTGGGCGGCCATGACGGCCAGGCCCTGCTCGGCCAGCCGCTGGCCGACGGCCCGCTGCTGGACAGCCATGGCGACGCGATCGGCGAGCAGCGGCTGTACCACTGGCTGGCGCGCCCCGAGGCCTTTGCCGAAGCGGTGACCGAGGTGCGCACGCCGCGCAGCCGGGTGATGGTCTCGCGCTCGGCGGTGCCCCTCTTCGATGCGCAGGGCCAGCATGCGGGCTGGCGCGGCACCGCGCGCGACGTGAGCGTGCGCGTGGCCCTGGCACGCAGCGAGCGCGAGCGCGACGAACAGCTGCGCAAGATGACCGCGCTGCTGCCGGGCGCGCTGTACCAGTACCGCGAGCCGGACGATGCCCTGCCGCCCGACGGCCCGGCCGATGCGCAGGCCGCGGCGCCGATGTTCGGCCTGCACACGCAGCTGCCATTGGGGCCGCTGCGTGTGCACCCGGCCGACCTGCCGGCGCTGCGGTCCGCCTACCAGCGGGCGCGGGCCGCGCAGTCGTCCTGGCAGGTGCAGTTCCGGGCCTTGCGGCCCGACGATGAAGAGCGCTGGCTGGAAAGCCGCGCCATGCCCGAGCGGCCCGAAGAAGGCGGCTGGCTGTGGCACGGCTTCGTGGCCGACATCACCGACCAGCGGCAGACGCAACTGGCCTTGCGTGCCTCGGAAGAGCGCTGGCTGCTGGCGGCCGAAGCCACCGTCACCGGGCTGGCGCAGTTCAACTGCCGCGACCAGACGCTGCTGCTCGACCGCATCGGCTGCCAGAACCACGGCCTGCCGTGGCCGCAGCCGCCGCTGCGCATCGACGACTGGCTGGCCTGCCTGCACCCTGAAGACCGGCCGGTGGCCCGCGCGGCGCTGCAGCGCGCGCAGGCCGATGGTCAGCGCATGGAAGCGCGCCTGCGGCTGCAGTTGCCCGAGGGTGGGCCCCGATGGCTGGAGATCTTCGGCCGTGCGCAGCCCGGGCCCGATGGCCAGGCCGTCACCATCGTGGGCACCTGCCGCGACGTGACCGCGCAGCAGGAGGCGGTGCAGCTGCAGCGCGCCAAGGAAGCAGCCGAACGTGCCAACCGCGCCAAGAGCGAGCTGCTGTCGCGCGTGAGCCATGAGCTGCGCACGCCGCTCAACGGCATCCTCGGCTTTGCGCAGTTGATGGGCCTGGACCGCGAACAGCCTTTGGGCAGCGCCCAACGGCGGCGGCTGGAAGGCGTGGAGCAGGCCGGCCGCCACTTGCTGTCGCTGGTCAACGACGTGCTCGACCTCACGCGGCTGGAGCGCGGCGAGTTCGGCCTGCAGCCGCAGACCCTCGACCTCATCAAGTCCTTGTCCGATGCGCTGGCCATCGTGCAGCCGCTGCTGTCGGTGCATCCGGTGCTGCTGCCGGCCAACCTGCCGCCCGGCCCGGTGTGGGTGCAGGCCGACCCGCGTGGCCTGGAGCAGGTGCTGGTGAACCTGCTGTCCAACGCCATCAAGTTCAACCGGCCGCGCGGGCAGGTGCGCTTCGAGCTGCGGCTGCTGCCCTTGCAGGCGGTGCTCACCATCGAGGACGACGGCGCCGGCCTGACCGAGCAGGCGCAACGCCAGCTGTTCCAGCCCTTCAACCGCCTGGGTGCGGAACGCCAGCGCATCGAAGGCACGGGCCTCGGCCTCGTGATTGCCAGCGAGCTGGTGCGCACGATGAACGGCGCCTTGTCGGTCACCAGCCGCGCCGGCGTGGGCAGCCGCTTCAGCGTGGCCCTGGCGCGGGCAACCGAAGCAGTGCATGAGCCCGAGCCGAGCCAAGAGCCGGCGCCTTGCCGCGTGGTCTACATCGAGGACGACGCGCTCAATGCGCTGCTGATGCAGGAGGTGTTCCGCGCGCAGCGGGGCTGGCAGCTGGTGGTGGCCCGCAATGGCACCGAAGGGCTGGAACGTGTGCGCAGCCTGCTGCCCGACATGGTGCTGGTGGACATGAACCTGCCCGACCTGAGCGGCCTTCAGATCATCGCGGCGCTGCGGGCCGACCCGCGCACCGCGGGCTTGCGCTGCGTGGCGCTGTCGGCCGATGCGATGGCCGAGCAGATCGAGGCGGCGCGCCGCGCGGGCTTCGACGACTACTGGACCAAGCCCATCGACGTGGCCCGCATGCTGCAGACGGTGGAAGCCGCCATCGGCCAGCGGCCATGAAAAAAGCCGGTGCTGTGGTGGCACCGGCTTCTGGGTTCGAAGGCCCTGGCGGGCCCGCTCGAACGGCTTACTTCAGGTGATCGTTGATCAGCTTGGTCATCTCGAACATCGAGACCTGATCCTTCTTGAAGATCGCCTTCAGCTTCGCGTCAGCGTTGATCATCCGCTTGTTCTCGGCGTCCTGGAGCTTGTTCTTCTTGATGTAGTCCCAGACCTTCTTGGTGACCTCGGTGCGCGGCGCCGGGGTGGCGCCGATCACGGCGGCCAGCGCTTCGCTCGGGGTCATCGCCTTCATGAAGGCCGCGCTCGGGGTGCGCTTCTTGGCGGCCGGAGCTGCCTTCTTCGCGGGGGCCGCGGCACCAGCCTTGATCGGCGGCTTGGCGCCGCCGACCTTCTTGGCCGGAGCCTTTTTCGCCGGGGCCTTCTTGGCCGGCGCCTTCTTCGCAGTTGCCATTTGAAATTCGCTCCATCAAGTAATGGGTTGATGTGCCGGGTGGAGGTGATGGCCGCATGAGCCATCGTTTCTCTCTGGGCACCCTGCGGCGCGAATGGTACTGCTTGCATCAGGGGCTGAGAAGCCGTTTTCCCTCGGAGAACACCCTCCAAAGCCCGCTTTCAAGCCCCTTTGCGGCGCCTTTGCATCACCAGGGCGCTTCGAAGAAGAGTTCGCGGCCTGCATCCGCCACCGTGCGGCAGCCACACAAGGCCATCGCGACCTCGAGTTCATCGCGCAAGACACGCAGCACATGGGCCACGCCGATGGCACCGCAGGTGGCCAGCGCATGCATGTACGGCCGGCCGATCAGCACCGCGCGCGCACCCAGGGCCAGCGCCTTGAGCACGTCGGTGCCGCGCTGGATGCCGCCATCGACCAGCAACGGCATCGCATCGCCCACCGCATCGGCGATGCGGGGCAGCACCCAGGCCGTGGGCGCCGCGGTGTCCAGCGTGCGGCCACCGTGGTTGGAGACGATGAGGCCGGCCACCTGCTGGCGCTGCGCTTCGCGTGCGTCCTCGGGGTGCATCACGCCCTTGAGCAGCAGCGGCAGCCGCGTGTGGCTGCGCAGCGTGTCGATCTCGTCCCAGGTGGGCGCGTCGGGCATCAGCGCATCGAACACCCAGCTCTGCGTGCGGTCGATCTGCGTGCGTGGGGCCGGCGGCAGCCCGGCCAGGTTCACGGCCGAGACGCCCTCGGGCAGCTTGAGCTGCGCCCGGCGTTCGCGGTCGCGCACGCCATGGCTGGGCGCATCGACGGTGAGCACGATGGCTTCGTAACCAGCGGCTTTGGCACGCTGCACCAGCTCGCGCGTGAAGCCGCGGTCGTGCTGCATGTACAGCTGGAACCACAGCGGGCCGCGTTCGGCTTCGGGCAGCACGGCCTGGGCCACGTCTTCCATCAGCACGCTGGCCTGCGCGCTGAGGATGAAGCCCGCGCCTTGCGCTGCGGCGGCATGGGCGCTGGCCAGCTCGCCATCGGGGTGGGCCAGGCGCTGGTAGGCCACCGGCGCCAGCAGCAGCGGATGGGCCAGCGTGCGGCCCAGCAGTTCCACGCGGGTGTGGCCGCCGGTCAGGCGCCGCAGCACACGCGGCACCAGCGCCAGCTGGTCCCAGGCCGCGCGGTTGGCGCGCAGCGTGATCTCGTCGGCCGCGGCACCGGCCAGGTAGGCCCAGGCGTTGTCGTCCAGCCGCTCGCGCGCATGGGCGGCGTAGTCGGGCAGGCACACCACGTCGGGTGGCACCTGCTGCAAGGCGGGCACGCGGCCGGGCCGGTCGCTCATGTGTTGGCCCACATGCGCAAGAGGTTGTGGTACGTGCCGGTGAGGGCCACCGCGGCTTCGGTTTCGCCATGCGCTTCGCGCAGGCGCATCAGGTTCATGTCGAGGTCGAACAGCAGCTGGCGCTGCTCGTCGCTGCGCACCATGCTTTCGATCCAGAAGAAGCTGGCCAGCCGCTGGCCACGGGTCACCGGCTCCACATGGTGGACGCTGGTGCCGGGGTAGAGCACCAGGTGGCCGGCCGGCAGCTTCACGCGCTGCTGGCCGAAGCTGGTGTGCACCACCAGCTCGCCGCCGTCATAGCTATGCGGATCGCTCAGGAACAGCGTGCACGAGATATCGGTGCGCACCCGCTCGCCGGTGTCGGGCGAGAAGCGCACCGCCTGGTCCACATGCGCGCCATAGGCATTGGTGGCACCGCCGTAGCGGTTGAACATCGGCGGCAGCACGCGGCGCGGCAAGGCGGCCGAGAACACGATGGGGTGCCGGTCCAGCGCCTTCAGCACCAGCGCGCGCAGCTGCTGCGCCGCTTCGCAGCGGTGCGGCAGCTGTTCGTTGTTCTTCACCGCGGCCGCTTGCGGGCCGGCGGTGGACCGCCCGTCGGTCCACGGTGCGCCGGCCAGCAAGGCCTGGGCCTCGCGCAGTTCGGCGGCATCGAGCACGTCGGGAACGGTCAGCAGCATGGTGGTGAAGCTTAGAAGGTGTAGGTGCCGGTCAGCATCACGGTGCGCGGCGTGCCTGCAATGTAGTGGCCGCGGTACAGCATGTCGGCATACAGCTTGTCGGTGATGTTGGTGATGTTGAGCTTGAAGGCCAGCTTGTCCATCGTGTACTCGGCCATCAGGTCGGCAGTCACCCAGCGCGGCGCGATGATGGTGCTCTGCAGCGGCTTCATGCCGCTGCGGGCGTTCAGGCCGCCACCGATGCGCCATGCCGGCGTCAGCTGGTAGGTGGTCCACACCGTGCCGCTGTGCTTGGGCGTCAGGCCGGGGCGCGAGCCCACCTGTTCACCGGCGGCCAGCGTGGTGCCGTCCGGCGCGCCCTTGTCGATCTTGGCGCTGGGAATCCAGGCATAGGACGCGAACACTTCCCACGCCGGCGTCAGGCGGCCGGCCACGTTGATGTCCAGGCCGGCCGCATGGCGCTCACCCGACAGCAGGTAGTTGGTGGGGCTGGCCGAGTCGCTGTCGCGGTTGCGCTCGTTGTACTTGGTGGCGTGGAAGATCGAGACCTCGGTGGAGTACTTGCCTTCGGCCCAGTCCAGCTTGGCGCCCAGCTCGATGTTGCGGCTCTTCTCCGGCGCGGTGTTCTTGCTCAGGTTGTCGTACTGGTAGGTGTCGCCCGAGGTGTTGAACGAGGTGCCGTACTGCAGGTGGAACGAAGCGAACGGCGTGGGCTGGTACAGCACCGCGAAGCGGCGGCTCCACAGCGAATCGCTGCGCTCGCCGTCGGCGGTGTCGGTGGTGGAGGTGGTCTGGTACTTGCCCTTGAACTTGTCGAAGCGCAGGCCCGCCAGCAGCTTCCAGTCCGGCGCGATCTGCACCTGGTCACGGGCATACGCGCCCAGGCCTTGCGAATCGAAGCGGCGGTTCTGCGTGACGATGCGCAGCGACTCGTCCACGCCCACGCCGTTGTTGGGCGTGCCGATGGTGGTGTTGGGCTTGGTCAGCGTCACGCCGGTGGGCAGCGTGGCGGCATAACCGATGAACTTGTCGTCGGTGAAGTCGACGCCGGCCGCCACGTCGTGGGTACCGCCGAAGCCCTTGAACTTGCCGGTGTAGTCGCTTTGCAGCGCCACCGTGTCCAGGTCCATGATCTTGTTCTGCGTGCCGCGGGTCAGCACCGTCGCGTCGCTGAGGGTGTCGCGCGTGACGGCCTGGCGACCGGGCTGGGCGCTGGCGCCGGCAAAGCGCACCGCGCTCGCGCGCTGGTCGCGCTGGTACTTGGAGATGCGCAGCACGCTGCGCAGTTCGCCACCGTTGTCGAAGCGGTGCAGGTGGCTGCCGGTGCCGATGGTGACGTTGGCGCTGGCGTAGTCG
>NZ_CAXFDV010000437.1:0-2132 GCF_964001545.1 uncultured Aquincola sp. | reverse complement strand
CAGATAACCACACAAGCAACGAGAGCCACTAAAAATGGACAGCTACGCACTCCTCCTGGGCTCCACCCTGAGCGCCGGCACCGTCCTCGCCATCGCCGCGCTAGGCCTTCTCATCAACGAGAAAGCCGGCATCGTCAACCTCGGCGCCGAGGGCATGATGCTGTGCGCCGCCATCGCCGGTTTCGCGACCGTGGTGACCACCCACAACCCCTGGCTCGGCCTGCTCGCCGGCATGGCCGCCGGTGCCTTGCTGGCCGCCTTCTTCGGCGTGCTCGTCATCTGGCTCAACACCAACCAGTACGCCACCGGCCTCGCGCTGAGCCTGTTCGGCGTCGGCTTCTCGGCCTTCGCCGGCATCAACTTCGTGCAGGCCAAGCTGCCCGAGAGCGCGAGCTATGCGATTCCCGTGCTGGCCGACATTCCGCTGCTCGGCCCCGCGCTGTTCCGCCATCACCCGATGGTCTACGTCGCCGTGCTGCTGACCGTGGGCCTGATCTGGTTTCTCTACCGCACGCGCGCCGGCCTCGTGCTGCGCTCGGTCGGCGAGTCGCCCGAATCGGCGCATGCGCTGGGCTATCCGGTGCGGCGCATCCGCCTCATGGCCGTGATCGCGGGCGGGGCGCTGTGCGGCCTTTCGGGCGCGTATCTCTCGACCGTCTACACCCCGCTGTGGGTCGAGGGCATGGTCGCGGGCCGCGGCTGGATCGCGCTGGCGCTCACCACCTTCGCCACCTGGCGGCCGGCGCGGGTCTTGCTTGGCGCCTACCTGTTCGGCGGCGTCACCATGCTGCAGTTCGCGTTGCAGGGCGCCGGCGTCGAAGTCTCCAGCCAGCTGCTGTCGATGCTGCCCTACCTGGCCACCATCGTCGTGCTGGCCCTGATCTCGCGCAACCCGCTGTGGATTCGCATCAACATGCCGGCCTCGCTCGGCAAGCCGTTCCATCCGGGCGCCTAACATCGGCATTTCCACCTGTTACCTGTTTCCTCCGAGGAGCCAACATGACTGTTATGAGCAAGCGCAACCTGCTGAAGTGGGCTGCGCTGTCGTCCGTGGCCGCGGCCGCGCTGGTGGGTTGTGGCAAGAAGGAAGAGCCGGCCGCGCCGGTCGCTTCCACCGAGCCCGCCTCCGCGCCCGCTGCCGCCGCCGCACCTGAGCCGCTGAAGGCGGCCTGGGTGTACGTCGGCCCGGTGGGTGACGCCGGCTGGACGTTCGCCCATGACCAGGGCCGCAAGGAAGTCGAGGCCGAGTTTGGCGACAAGGTCAAGACCACCTTCGTCGAGAAGGTGCCCGAAGGCGCCGACGCCGAGCGCGTGATCCGCGACCTGGCTACCCAGGGCAACAAGATCATCTTCGCCACGTCCTTCGGTTACATGGAACCGATGATGAAGGTGGCTGCCGAGTTTCCGGACGTCAAGTTCGAGCACGCCACCGGCTACAAGACCGCGCCGAACATGCGTATCTACGATGCCAAGTTCTTCGAGGACGCCTACCTGGCCGGCATGATCGCGGGCACGATGAGCAAGACGGGCACCATCGGCTTCGTCGGCTCCTTCCCCATCCCCGAGGTGCTGCGCAACATCAACGCCTACACCCTGGGCGCGCAAAGCGTGAACCCGAAGATCAAGACCAAGGTGGTCTGGGTCAGCACCTGGTTCGACCCCCCGAAGGAAGGCGAAGCCGCGCAAAGCCTGATCAACGGCGGCGCCGACGTGCTGCTGCAGAACACCGACTCGTCGGCCGTGCTGCAGACCGCCGAGAAGAACGGCAAGTACGCCTTCGGCTGGGACAGCGACATGAGCGCCTTCGCGCCCAAGGCCCACCTGGGCTCGGCCGTGGCGCTGTGGGGCGGCTACTACAAGAAGGCCATCAAGGAAGTGATGGACGGCACCTGGAAGACCGAGCGCACCGTCTGGGGCGTCAAGGAAGGCCAGAACGACCTGATCAAGATCGCTGACGTGGTGCCGGAAGACACCCGCAAGAAGATCGACGAGATCAAGGTCAAGATGAAGGCCGGCGAGTTCGAGGTGTTCACCGGCCCGGTGGTCGATGCCTCGGGCAAGGAACGCCTGCCCGCCGGCACCAAGGCCGACCAGGACTGGAAGGACAAGATCGACTTCTACGTCAAGGGCGT
>NZ_CAXFDV010000436.1:0-2066 GCF_964001545.1 uncultured Aquincola sp. | reverse complement strand
CACCTAGAATCCCCAGCCCCTGGCGCCCTTCGCGCGCTCTTCGCGCCCCCTCTTTTCGGCCCCCTTCGCATGACCGACCAAGCCACCCCCACGCCCGCCGCCGATGACAACAAGCTGATCGCCGAGCGCCGCGAGAAACTCGCCGCGATCCGACGCGAGGGGGTCGCCTTCCCCAACGACTTCAAACCCGGCGAGCGCGCCGCCGATCTGCAGCAGCGCCACAGCCAGACGCCCAACGAAGAGCTGGAGCCGCAGGCCGTGGCGGTGTCGCTGGCCGGCCGCATGATGCTCAAGCGGGTGATGGGCAAGGCGAGCTTCTGCACACTGCAGGACGCCACCGGCCGCATCCAGCTCTTCGTGGCGCGCGACAACGTGGGCGACGAGGTGTACGCCGCCTTCAAGCACTGGGACCTGGGCGACATCCTGGGCGCCGAAGGCACGCTGTTCCGCACCAAGACCGGCGAGCTGTCGGTCAAGGTGACCACGCTGCGCCTGCTGACCAAGAGCCTGCGCCCGCTGCCCGACAAGTTCCATGGCATGGCCGACCAGGAACAGAAGTACCGCCAGCGCTACGTCGACCTGATCACCGACGACGAGGCCCGCGCCCGCTTTGCCGCGCGCAGCAAGACACTGTCGGCCATCCGCCAGTTCATGGTGGAGCACCGCTTCATGGAAGTGGAAACGCCGATGCTGCACCCGATTCCGGGCGGCGCCAACGCACGGCCCTTCATCACCCACCACAACGCGCTCGACCAGGAGATGTTCCTGCGCATCGCGCCCGAGCTGTACCTCAAGCGGCTGATCGTCGGCGGCTTCGAGCGGGTGTTCGAGATCAACCGCAGCTTCCGCAACGAAGGCATCAGCGTCCGGCACAACCCGGAATTCACGATGATGGAGTTCTATGCGGCCTACTGGAACCATCACGACCTGATGGACTTCACCGAAGAGGTGCTGCGCCATGCCGCCCGCCAGGCCACCGGCTCGGCCGCCATCAGCTACGCCGGCAAGCCGGTGCACCTGGACCAGCCCTTCGCCCGCCTGACGGTGCGCGACTCGCTGGTGGCGCATGCCGGCCTCAGCCCCGAAGAAGCGGTGGACGCCGAGGTGCTGCGCGCCCGCCTGAAGGCCGCCGGCGAAGAAGCCCCCGCCCACTGGAAGCTGCCCGAGCTGCAGTTCGGCCTGTTCGAGGCGGTGGTGGAAGAAAAGCTCTGGCAGCCCACCTTCATCATCGACTACCCGGTGGAAGTGAGCCCGCTGGCCCGCGCGTCCGATGCCGACCCGTCGATCACCGAGCGCTTCGAGCTGTTCATCACCGGCCGCGAGTACGCCAACGGCTTCTCGGAGCTGAACGACGCCGAGGACCAGGCCGCGCGCTTCCAGGCCCAGGCCGCCAACAAGGAAGCCGGTGACGAAGAGGCGATGTACTACGACGCCGACTTCATCCGCGCGCTGGAATACGGCATGCCGCCCACCGGCGGCTGCGGCATCGGCATCGACCGCCTGGTGATGCTGCTGACCGATTCGCCCAGCATCCGCGACGTCATCCTGTTCCCGGCACTGCGCCGCGAAGGCTGAAGCAAGGAACCAGCGGTGTTTTCGTCCCGCATCGAATCCCTGCACATCCTGGAGGCGGCCTGCTGGCAGGAACTGCAGCGCGCCGCCACCGATCGCCAGCACGGCTGGCGGCTGATGACGCTGGCCACCGTCAATGGCGACGAGGCCGACGCCCGCAGCGTGGTGCTGCGCGAAGCCCGCCGCGGCCCGCAGGAGCTGGTTTTCTACACCGACGCCCGTGCCGGCAAGGTGCAGCAGATCGCCCACCAGCCCAAGGGCACGCTGGTGATGTGGTCGCGCGAGCTGGCCTGGCAGCTGCGGCTGCGTGTGCAGCTGAGCGTGGACACCGACGGCCCCGATGTGGCCCAGCGCTGGGCCGAAGTGCGGCGCACAAGATCCGCCGCCGACTACCTGGCCGGCGTGGCGCCGGGCAGCGAGTTGCCCACGCCGCTGGTGCCGGAGCGCGCTGCGCGCGAGCATTTCGGCGTGGTGACGGCGCGGGTGCTGTCCCT
>NZ_CAXFDV010000435.1:0-6023 GCF_964001545.1 uncultured Aquincola sp. | reverse complement strand
GCGCTTTCGATCATGCCGGGGTCGATGTTGTGGGCGCCGCGGATGATCACGTCCTTCGAGCGGCCGGTGACATACACCCGGCCGGCTTCGTCCAGGTGGCCGATGTCGCCGCTGATCAGCCAGCCGTCTTCAAACGTGCCGGCATTGCGCGCCGCGTCGGTGTAGCCGGGGCTGACGTTGGGCCCGCGCACCCGCAGGATGCCCGGCTCGCAGGGGCCGGCGGGCGTGCCGTCGGGTCGCACCACCTTGACCTCGGTGCCGGGCAGCGGCAGCCCGCAGGAGCCGGGCGTGCGCGGGCCGTCCACCGGCTCGATGCAGATGACGCCGGCGCTTTCCGTCATGCCCAGGATGTTGCGCACCGGCACCTGGAAGCGCTCCTCGAAGCCGGCCGCCAGCTCGGTGGGCAGCGGCGAGCCGCCGGTGAGCAGCGCCCGCACCTGGCGGAACTGCGCGGGCCGCAAGGGCAGCGACAGCAGGCTGGCGATGACGGTGGGCACCGCCGCCATCAGCGTGATGCCCAGCTGCTCGGTGTAGTCGCCATAGCGGGCCATGAAGCCGGTGTTGCGCAGGCCCAGCCGGGTGGGCAGCACCAGCTGGGCGCCGCTCATCAAGGTGGACAGGCCATAGACGAAAGACCCCGCCACGTGGAACAGCGGAAAGCCGCTGAGCATCACGTCTTCGGGCCGGGTGCCGAACATCGCGGCCGCGCCGCCGGCCGCATGCAGCTGGTTGGCATGGGTGTGCTGGGCCAGCTTGGGTGCACCGGTGGTGCCGCCGGTATGGAAGAGCGCGGCCAGCGGGGCTGCCGGCAGCGAAAAGTCCAGGCCATCGGCGCGGTGGGCGGCGCTTTCGGCCACGAAGCTGCGCACGCCTGCAGGCAGCTTGGCATCGGGCGCGCAGGGCACCGCCAGCACATGGCGCAGCCCCGGGCAGGCGGCGGTGATGGCCGCCACCTGGTCCCAGATGGGCAGGTCGGGCGCCGGCCCCAGCGCCACCAGGATGCTGGCGCCGCAGGCATTCACCAGGTCGGCGATGTGGCTGGCACCCAGCTGGTGATTGATGGGGCAGGCGGTGCCCGCCGTCTCGGCCGCCCAGAGGGCCACATGGGCCTCGGGCGTGGGCGGCAACAGCAGCGCCACCCGCGGCGCGCCGCCATCGGCCAGCGCATGCAGCAGGTTGGCGGCCTGGTTCACCCGCGCCATCAGCTCGGTGTAGGTCCAGTGGCGCAGCGGCACGCCGGGATCGGGCTCGTCGATCGCGGTGATGGCGATGCGCGCAGGGTGCGCCCGGGCGGCGGCCTGCAGCGCCGCATGCACATGGTTGGCTGTCATGAGAAGAAGTTACGCCACGGGCCGCCCGGCGCGTGTCATCCGCGATGGCGACGCGGCGCGCCGCCCACAGGGCCGCCGGGCTTGAGTAAGCTGCGCGCTCGCAGTTCCTGGAGTTGCCCATGGCCGACAGCGCCCCCTACACCCCGTACAGCACCCTGCACAACCGGCAGGCGCAGATGTATCCGGTGCTCACCGATGAGGAATTGCATCGCATCCAGCGGTTCGGCGTCATCCGCCACTACGAACAAGGCCAGCGGCTGTTTGCGGTGGGCGAATCGGGGCCGGGCATGTTCGTGGTGATGTCGGGGCAGGTGGCCATCAGCCACCGCGACGGCATGGGCCGCACGCGTCCGGTGGGCGTGCAGGGCCGGGGGCAGTTCCTGGCCGAGGCGGGGCAGCTGTCGGGCCGGCCGGCGATGGTGGACGGCGACGCCGTGGGCCCGGTGGAGGTGCTGGTGATGTCGCCCGAGCAGCTGCGGGCGCTGATCATCGCCGAGGCCGACCTGGGCGAGCGCATGGTGCGGGCCCTGATCCTGCGGCGCATGGCATTGATCGAATCGGGCGCCAGCGGCCCGGTGCTGATCGGCGCTCCGCGCGGCCATGCGCTGCTGCGCCTGCAGGGCTTTCTGGCCCGCAATGCGCAGCCGCACCATGTGTCCGACCCGGCGGAAGACGCCGCCGCTGCTGCCATGGCGCTGCAGTACGGCGCAGGACCTGCAGACGTGGTGGTGGTGTGCACCAACGGCACGGTGCTGGTGAACCCCAGCGAGCCGGCGCTGGCGCGTTGCATCGGCATGGTGGGCAGCGCCGACCGCCTGGCCACCTACGACCTGGTGGTGGTGGGGGCCGGGCCGGCGGGCCTGTCCACCGCGGTGTATGCGGCCAGCGAAGGCCTGCGCGTGGCGGTGCTGGACTGCCGCGCCCATGGCGGGCAGGCCGGCGCCAGCGCCCGCATCGAGAACTACCTGGGTTTTCCCACCGGCATCACCGGGCAGGCGCTGGCGGGCCGCGCCTTCGTGCAGGCGCAGAAGTTCGGCGCCGAGATGCTGATACCGGCCGAAGTGGCCGGCCTGGACTGCAGCCGCGACCAGGCCGGCGGCGAGCTGGCGGTGCGGCTGAGCGACGGCAGCCGGCTGCGCGCGCGCAGCGTCGTGATTGCCAGCGGCGCCCGCTATCGCCGGCCCGAGGTGCCGCGGCTGGAACAGTTCGAGGGCAAGGGTGTGTCGTACTGGGCTTCGGCGCTGGAAGCACGCGGCTGCGCGCAGGCCGAGGTGGCGCTGGTGGGCGGCGGCAACTCGGCCGGGCAGGCGGCGGTGTTCCTGTCGCAACACGCCAGCCAGGTGCACATGCTGGTGCGCGGGCCGGGCCTGGCGGCCACCATGTCGCGCTACCTGATCGACCGCATCGAGGCCACGCCCAACATCCACCTGTGCACCCGCACCGAGCTGACCGAGCTGCACGGCGATCCGGTGGCCGGGCTGGACGCCGCCAGCTGGCGCCACCGCGACAGCGGCGAGGCGGTGACGCGGCCGGTGCGCGGCGTCTTCCTGTTCGTGGGCGCCGAGCCCGAGACACGCTGGCTGAAGGACTGCGGCGTGGCGGTGGATGCCAACGGCTTCGTGCTCACCGGCGCCGGCCTGCCAGCAGGGGCGGTCAAGCCCGGCCATGTGCCCTCGGCGCTGGAGTCCAGCATCCCCGGCGTGTTCGCGGTGGGCGACGTGCGGGCCGGCTCGGTCAAGCGGGTGGGCGGCGCCATCGGTGAAGGGGCGGCGGTGGTGGCCGCCATCCACCAGTACCTGGCCGGATTGCCGACCGCGGCCTAAGCGCGCAGCAGCGCCTGCGCCAGGCCCATCGCCTGCCGCTCATAACCGCCGCCGAAGATGAGCACGTGGTTCAGCAGGTGGTACAGCTGGTACAGCGGCCGGCGGCGCGGGTAGCCTTCGGCCAGGCCGGCCACTGCGCGGTAGGCGGGCCAGAAGCCGGCCGGCGGCTGGCCGAACAGTTCCAGCAGCGCCAGCTCCATCTCCGGGTCCGACACCGACACCGCCGGGTCGTAGACCACCGGCTCGTCACCCGCCAGCGCGCCGCAGTTGCCCAGCCACAGGTCGCCGTGGATCAGCGCCGGGCGGGGCCGATGGCCATCGTCGAAGAAGCGAGGCAGCCGATCGGCCACCTGGTGCACCGCCTGCACCAGCGCGGGCGCCTGCCTGGCGGCCTGCAGGCGCTGCGCCAGGGCCAGCAGGCGCTGATCACGCAGAAAGCCGAGCCAGCCTTCCAGACCGGACGCCGCGCTCCAGGTGTTGGTCTGCGGCGTGGGCCCCAGCCGGTTCTCGATCGGCCAGCCGAAGCGGCCGCCGCCGGGGGCCGGGTGCTGGTGCAGCCGGCCCAGCGCTTCACCCAGCCGGGCGCCATGGGCCGGGCCGGGCGCCACCAGCGGCAGCCATTCCATCGCCAGCCAGGCCAGGCCGTGCTCAGCGTCGCAGCGGGCTTCCAGCACCCGGGGCACGCGGAGGGTGTGTGTGCTTGCCAGCGCCTGCAGGCCATCGGCTTCGGCCAGCAGCGTGTGGGCATGGGCGGGGGGCAGTGTCTTGACGAAACAGTCACCCGCCGGGCCTTGCGCCCGCCAGGTGGAGCAAAAGCCGCTGGCACCCAGCTCCTGCACCTGCCAGTGGCCGGGCCAGCGGGCCTGCAGCGCCTGCAGCAGCCACTTCATGAAGGCAGCCCGCCGGTGAGGTGGTGCGCCGCCCGGTGCAGGTGGGCCATGAAGTGGCGCACGCTGGGCTTGCGGTGCATCTCGGTACGGGCCAGCGCGCACAGCGTCAGCATCAACGGGCCTTCGGCCACCGGCACCACGTCCACGTACTGGGCTGCAAAAGGGTGGGCCGCGATCTGCTGCGGCAGCAGGCCCACGCAGTTGCCGCTGGTGATGATGGACAGCAGCCCCAGCGTGGAATTGACCAGCGCACCGGCCGGCGGCGGCGGCAGGCCGTGCTGCTCGAACAGCGTGCGCGCATAGCCTGAATCGGCGGTGGCCCCGGTGTACACCCAGGGCGCCTGGCCCAGGTCGGCCAGCTTGCGGGCCTTGGCCAGCGGGTTGCCCTTGCGCACCACCACCACCATGGCGGTGGGCATCAGCGTTTCCACCGCGAATTCGCCGGGCGGCAGCTCGGGCGGCAGCGGGCCCAAGGCGATGTCCACCTCGCCCTTGCGCAGGCGGGTGAGCTGGGCGATGTACAGCTCTTCGCTCACGCGCAGCTGGATCTCGGGGAAGGCCTGGCCGAAGGTGCGCAGGGTTTCGGGCACCAGCAGCATCACCGCCAGTGGCACCGCGCCGATGGTCAGCGAGCCCGTCATGCGGCCGTCGAGCTGGCGGATCTGGTCCACGGCCTGCTGCAGTTCGCGCTCTGCGGTGCAGGCGCGTTCGTAAAGCACGACGCCCTGGGCCGTGGCCACCACGCCGGTGGTGGATCGCAGCAGCAAGGTGGTGCCCAGCTCGGTCTCCAGTTCGCGGATGAGCTTGGTCAATGCGGGCTGCGAGACGCCCAGGCGGCGCGCCGCTGAGCGCAGGCTGCCTTCTTCGATCGCCGCGACCAGGGCGCGCAGGCTGGTGAGCTTCATGCAAACCATGATAACGAAGCGTTATCGCGCCGCGCAATGCGCCATCTTCCTGCGGGCGGGGCCGATTCCTAGACTTTCGCCCAGCCTGAACACAAAGATGGAGACAAGCCCGATGACCCTGCCCCGCGTAGCCCTTGCCACCGCCACCCTCTGCCTGCTGGCGCTGGCGCCTGCCGCCCGCGCCGCCGACGAGGTGGTGCTGAAGGTGCACCACTTCCTGCCTGCCGGCTCCTATGCGCAGCAGATGTTCATCCAGCCCTGGTGCGACAAGATCGCCAAGGAATCGGCCAACCGCCTGCGCTGCCAGATCTACCCGTCCATGCAGCTGGGCGGCACGCCGCAGCAGCTGGTGGATCAGGTCAAGGACGGCGTGGTGGACGTGGTGTGGACGCTGTCGGGCTACACCGCCGGCCGCTTTCCGCTGACCGAGGTGTTCGAGCTGCCCTTCATGATGCGCAGCCCCGAAGCCACCAGCAAGGCGCTGTGGGACTACATCCAGCAGTCGGCCATGCAGGAGTACAAGGGCATGCAGCCCATCGCCTTCCACGTGCATGGCCCCGGCGTGTTCCACATGACGGGCAAGCCGATCCAGACGCGCGCCGACCTGAAGGGCCTGAAGGTGCGTGCGCCCACGCGGCAGACCAACCGCTTCCTCGCGGTGCTGGGCGCCACGCCGGTGGCCATGCCGGTGCCGCAGGTGAGCGAGGCGCTGAGCAAGGGCGTGATCGACGGCGCGGTGGTGCCTTATGAGGTGATGCCCTCGGCCAAGATCCAGGAGATCGCCAAGTTCCACAGCGAGACCGATCCGGCGGAGGCGGCGCTCTACACCTCCACCTTCATGTTCGTGATGAACAAGGGCCGCTACGACGGCTTGCCGGCGGACCTGAAGAAGGTGATCGACGCCAACAGCGGCCAGGCCTTGTCGGGCCAGATCGGCAAGGTGTTCACCGCCGCCGATGCCGAAGGCAAGAAGCTGACCGGCCGCAATGCGGTCAACGTGATTCCCGCGGCCGAGCTGGCCGGCTGGAAGAAGGCGGCCGAGCCGGTGGTCGAGCAGTGGGTCACCGAGGTGGG
>NZ_CAXFDV010000434.1:0-4207 GCF_964001545.1 uncultured Aquincola sp. | reverse complement strand
CCGCGGATCACGGGCAGGCCCACACCGGGGCCGAAGCTGGCGTTGCCCATGCCCAGCTCCTGCTCCAGCGTGGCGCCCAGCGTGGCTGCCATGCGGCTGCGCAGCGCAGCGCCCGACAGCGTAGTCTGCGGCGCGGTGGTGGCCGGGGCCTCAGGCTGTCGCTGCCCGGTCACGGTGATGCGGCTGGTCGGCGGCTCGGGTTGCAGCGGTTGCGACAGCACGGGCGGCGTGCCGGCTGCCAGCGCCGCGAGCAGACAGGCCGGCCAGGCCGAAATCGGGCTTGCGGCGGAGGGCAAGAAGCGCACGGGTCGCAGTGCAGGTTGCGGTGGTGAGGTTGTTGCGACTATAAATGCAACCCGGTTGCGAATTCTTGTAAAGTGCAACCTTATTGCATAAACAACCAGGAGTGAAGAATGATCCATCGCATCGCATTGACCGGCCTGCTGGCCGGCGCCTGCCTCATCCCCGCCGCGGCATGGGCTGCAGATCCGCACGACCATGCCGGCGACATCGCGGTGTCGGTGGTCGGCGGTCAGCTGACGCTTGGTGGCGGCTACCACCTCACGCTGGACGGCAGCAAGCTGTACGAGGCCACCTTCGGCGACCAGTTCGTCTACTACCAGACCAGCAACCCCGGCTTTCAGACGCAGGACGGTGCCACGCTGCAGCCCGGCAGCTTCCTGACCTTCGCCGGCACCGGCACGCTGCAGTACTGGAACGGTGCTGCCTGGACCGCCGCTGCCGCAGGCGACTACGTGAGCGTGCGTGATGCCGCCAGCCAGGAAACCCGCTGGACGGGCAGCGGCGTGCAGGCCGGCAGCAGCAGCTTCGTGGCCAAGGTGGACGCCAGCGGCAACGTGCACAGCCATCTGACCTTCAGCACCAATCCCGTGGGCACCGAAGGCGCTTACCTGCTGACGATGCAGCTGGGCTCCACCGCGCATGCGGCATCAACGCCCTTCCTGGTGGCGTTCAACTACGGCCTGAGCGAAGAAAACTTCGAGATGGCCGTTGATTCGCTGGTCACGGCGGTGCCCGAGCCGGGCACCTACGCGCTGATGCTGGCGGGCCTGGCCGCCATCGGTGCCATGGCACGCCGCCGCCGGTCGCACTGAGTCCCGTGCACCGTCCTTCGGCCGCCCGCTCACCGGTGTGGCGGCTCAGCCTCGTGGCCTGCGCGGCGGCCGGCAGCCTGGGGCTGGCACTGCCGGCGCATGCGGTGCATTTCGACATCGAATTGCGCACCAGCAGCGGGCCGGTGGCGGGCAGTCGCATCAGCACCGAGTTCTTCGGCGACCTCACCGGTCTCGACCGGCTGCCCGTTGACCACGAAACCGGCTGGCGCATCTTCCCCGGCTACTTCAGCGACTTCGAGGGCGGCACCTGTGCCACCGACGATCCGGGGTTCCAGGCCTTTGCCGGCCATTTTCTGCAGGCCGAGGAACTGCACTTCCGGGCGCTGGGCTCGCTGCTGTACTGGAACCCGGCCACCGGGCAATGGGGTCCGGCGCCGGCCGGCGTCAGCATTGCCCTGTTCGGCGCCGTGCCACCCGAGCTGCTGCGCAACTACATCCGCGACCCCGCGACCTGGGCCACCGAATACGGCTGGTGGCAGCGCGGCACACGGTTCTCGTCAACGGGCGTGGCTGGTCCACGAACCGCCGCCATCGCCCGCACCGGCGCCGGCGGGACCGTGCATGCTCACCTGGACTGGATGATCAGCGGCGTGGCCGACAGCACCGCGGCCACCCCCTGCAGCGCCGTCGGCAGCATGCCTGCCGGTGCCTATCGGGTGACGCTGGAAGTGTGGTCCACCGCCCAGTCGGGCGGCAAGGAGAAGTACGTCGCGTCGCCGCCGGTCCACATCGTCTTCGAGTATGGCCTGAGCGAAGCGCAGTTGCAGACCGCCATCGTGTCGCGGGTGCAGCCGCCGCTGCCTCCACCTCCGCCTCCTCCGCCATCGCCACCTCCGCCTCCGCCTCCGCCTCCGCCTCCTCCACCACCGCCGCCTCCGCCTCCTCCTCCTCCTCCTCCGCCACCGCCGCCACCTCCGCCACCTCCGCCACCTCCGTCGCCAGCACCAGCACCAGCACCAGCACCTGCACCTGCGCCTGCGCCTGCTCCGGCACCTGCACCCGCACCCGCACCTGCGCCGGCGCCTGTGCCCAGCTTGCCGCCGTCGGTGTCCCCCTGGGGGCCGCCCACCTTGTTGCCCTGGGCGAAAACCCGTTGAAGCGCTGGCGACGTCAGGGCTGCCTCGCCCCGGGCCAGCAACCGGCCCAGCCACTCACGGCTGCTTGATCGCTGCGGGGGATGTTTCAGTGCCGGTGCGCCTCAGGCTGGCCGCGCGGTGTCTGCACCCACGCGGTCACCTCGCGCTCGCCGGCCTTCTCGAAGCGCAGGGTGATCGTGAAGCGGTCGCCGTCCTTCAGCGGCCGCTTCAGGTCGATCAGCATCAGGTGGTACTCACCCCCGTGGCGCACCTGCACCTCGGACTTGGGCGGCAGGTCGATGCCATCGACGGCCCGCATGCGCATCACGTTGTCGGCATCGAGCACGCTGCGGTGGATCTCCACCCGCGCGGCTGCCGGCGTGCTGGCCCCCACCAGGCGGTCGGCCTGACCACCGGTGTTGCGGATGCCGCGCAGATAGGCCGCACCGTTGGCGACGCCGGCCGGCGTCGGCGTGGCATACGGATGGTCGATGCGCAGCGCACCGAGCTTGAAGTCATGCGCGGTGGCCGGCTGCATGCACGGCACCAGCAGCACCGATGCCACCGCGGCGAGGGTTCGACGTCGCCCCAGGCGATCAGCAGTCATGGTCAGTCCTTCTTGATGTGCGCCATCAGCGCGTTTCCCGAGGCGCCGGCCCGGATCGGTGCCGTCGTCGCCACCTCGACCCCTCTGACGACTCGACCGTGAACACGACCCGCGCGCACCACGGCGCATGCCGGTCGGCAGCCCTGAACGTTTGACACCTCAAAGATCGCCGATCAAGGCGCCAGGTAGGTGTGGAACGGCTGCAAGGGCGTGGTGCGACCGGCGGCGCCCACCGCGGGCAGCAGCAGCATGCGGTCCTGGGCCAATGTGGGCCCCAGCGTGCTGGAAGGTTGCAAGCGCGTGGCATCGCCCAGGTGGCCGTGCGGCACCGCCAGTGACGGATGGTCGAAGGGCGCGCGCTCGTAGCGCACCCGCTCGTCGGTCAGCGACACCAGGAAAGACTTGAGGTCGGCCCGGGCCTGCGCATCGAGCTGCAGCCCAGGCTGCCCGAACACGGTGCCGAACTGCTTGCTGCGGCCGTTGAAGTTGCCACCGCGCGCATAAAACTCGATGACCTGATCCAGCGTGGCCATGCTGCCGTTGTGCATGTAGGGGCCGGTCAGCTCCACATTGCGCAACGTCGGAATCTTGAAGGCGCCGTCGGTGAGCAGTTGCAGGCGCTGGTTGCCGGCGCCCAGCGCCAGCTCCGCCTGCGCGGCCGCGGGCGTGGGCACGTAGGCATAGCCCGGCGTCAGGCAGCCGGTGGTGGCCTGCTGCTGCGGCTGCACGCCTTCACGCTGGGTGAACACGCTGGCATGCGGCTGGGCGCGGTTCAAGGCCACCGGGTTGGGCAGGTCGCAGGCGCGCACCTCGGCCACGCGCGCATCCACCACCTGGTCGGGGCGGCCGGCCAGCAGCTGCAGGAATTGCGCGGCCAGCGCCAGGTCGCGGCCGAATTCGTCCTGGCCGGCCAGGCCGCGGTCCCAGGCATCGTCGCCCACGCCGGTGGCGGCAAAGCCGGTGTCCACCAGGCCGAAGCCCTTGGTCCCGGCGAGCCGGGTGACCACGTTGCGCGAGGTGGTGTTGCGGAACACCCGGTCTCCGAAGGCCAGCGGCTGGCTGGCCACCAGCGCAGCATTGGTGTCCACCGCGGCCGAGGTGAAGGCCGGCCCGATGTGGCACAGCGCGCAGTGCGCGGTGCGGAACAGCTGCAGGCCGCGCAGTTGCGCCGGCATCAGCTCCACCGGCAGGCCGGCGGCATCACGCGCACTGCGGTCGAAGGGCGCATCGTCGGACACCAGCGTGCTCTGATAGGCCTGCAGCGCCAGCCCGAAGAACAGGCTGAAGTTGGCTTCCACCTGGCTGTAGGCCTGCGACATCACGCCGCGGGCGCCGGTGTTGGGCTTGCCGTAGGGGCCGCGCTGAATGGACGACCAGTACCGCGGATG
>NZ_CAXFDV010000433.1:0-2087 GCF_964001545.1 uncultured Aquincola sp. | reverse complement strand
GCCGTGGCGCCCAGCATCACCAGGCCCAGCACGGCCAGCGTGGCGCCGACGGCGGCAAAGCCTTCCAGCGCATCGGCCTGGTCCACCGCCACCAGCAGCGTCCAGTCGGTGCCGGCGATGGGGCGGGCCGTCATCCAGTAGTCGCGCTCACCGATGTGCAGCGGCGTGAAGGCATTGGCGGTGCGCAGCTGGGCGATGCGCGCGGGCGTCAGCTCGCCCGACAGCGTGCTGGCCGGCTGCAGCGCGCGCGCCGGGTCGGCGTGCGAGACGATGAGCCCCGACTGGTCGACCACGAAACCGAAACTGTGCGGCGAAGGCTGTACCGCCTTCACCGCCTGGTTCACCTCGGTCAGCGGGATGTCGCCCGCCACCACCGCGGCCAGGCTGCCGCCGCGCTGCACCGGGGCAGCGAAGGTCACCACCAGTTGGCCGGTCTTGGCGCCGCGGTAGGGTGCCGTGAGCACCGGCTTGCCGGCGCTGGCAGCGGCCTGGTACCAGGGCCGGCTGGTGGGGTCGTAGTTCGCGACGGTGTCCTGCTGGCGCGAGAACACGGCCCGCTTGTCGGCATAGCCGGCATAGGCCTTGTCGAAGGCGCCGGCTGCACGCACCAGTTCCAGCGCAGGCGCCGGGTCGGCCTGCAGCGCGGCCGGCACCAGGGCCTGCACCGCGCTGGTCTTGTCGGCCACCCAGGTGGCGATGCCGCTGGCGTAGCTGTCGGCCACGGCGCCGGTGTTCTTCTCCAGCACGCCGTACAGCGCGTTGCGGGTGGTGACGAAGCCGCCAGCGGTGAGCAGCGCCATGGCGATGGCCACGGTGGCAACGGAGGCGGCAGTGAGCTTGCCGGGGATGGACAGGCGGGACAGTACGGCCATGGTGTGCGTGGTTGAGCGCTGAACAACCTGGACTCACAGCAACTGCTACACACTCGAGCCAGAACTGTCAGGTCTATCGGCTCGGCCGTTGCCGGGCTTGAGTGGCGCCATGACGCGGGCCCCTGTTGAAAACCGCACGGCGCAGCCCCATCTCGCACCTCACCGGTTCAACCCTTGTTGGCAACTCATTCGAACGACCATGGAAAAACAAACCCTTGCCTTCCAGGCCGAAGTCCAGCAGATCCTGCATCTGGTGACGCACTCGCTGTACTCGAACAAGGAGATCTTCCTGCGCGAGCTGGTCTCCAACGCGTCGGACGCCTGCGACAAGCTGCGCTTCGAGGCGCTGGACAACAACGCGCTGTACGAAGACGCGCCCAACCTGGAAGTGCGGGTGTGGTTCGACGCCGAAGCCAAGACCCTCACCATCCGTGACAACGGCATCGGCATGAGCGCCGACGAGGCGGTGGCGCACCTGGGCACCATCGCCAAGAGCGGCACGCGCGAGTTCATGTCGAAGCTGGAAGGCGACCAGAAGAAGGACGCCAACCTGATCGGCCAGTTCGGCGTGGGCTTTTATTCCGGCTTCATCGTGGCCGACCGCATCACCGTGGAAAGCCGCCGCGCCGGCCTGGCGGCCGACCAAGGCGTGCGCTGGAGCAGCGACGGCTCGGGCCAGTTCGAGGTGGAGACCATCACCCGCCCCGAGCGCGGCACCGACGTCATCCTGCACCTGCGCGACGAAGAGAGCGAGTTCCTCAGCACCTGGCGGCTGAAGTCCATCATCGGCAAGTACTCCGACCACATCTCGCTGCCCATCCTGATGAAGAAGGAGGAGTGGGACGCCGAGGCACAGAAGCAGGTGGTCAAGGACGAGTGGGAAACCGTCAACAAGGCGGCGGCGCTGTGGGCGCGCAGCAAGAGCGACGTGACCGACGCCGAGTACCAGGACTTCTACAAGCAGATCAGCTACGACACCGAAGCGCCGCTGGCCTACACCCACAACCGCGTGGAAGGCCGCAGCGAGTACACGCAGCTGCTGTACGTGCCGGCCAAGGCACCGTTCGACCTGTGGAACCGCGACAAGCGCGGCGGCGTGAAGCTGTACGTCAAGCGCGTCTTCATCATGGACGACGCCGAGGCGCTGATGCCGGTGTACCTGCGCTTCGTCAAGGGCGTGATCGACTCTGCCGACCTGCCGCTGAACGTCAGCCG
>NZ_CAXFDV010000432.1:0-7085 GCF_964001545.1 uncultured Aquincola sp. | reverse complement strand
TGAAGGGCGCAGCCGGCGCTTCAGGGCGCCGGATGCTGCGGATCGAACTCCGGGTCGGCCGGGTCGTTGGGCGCCGGCACCTGGCCGTCGTCGGGCTCCACCGGCTGCGGGCCGGGCTGGTTGGGGGGCAGGTCGCTCTTTTCGTGGGGGCGCGGCTTCATCGTCGGTACTCCTGGTTCAGCGGACCCATTGAAAAAGCCCGCACATGGCGGGCTTCTGGCAAGCAGCGAGCCGCTATGGCTCAGCCCATATGGAGGCCGCCGTTGCAGCTGAAGTCGGCGCCGGTGGCAAACCCGGATTCGTCGCTGGCCAGCCAGGCCACGATGGAGGCGATTTCTTCCGGCGTGCCCAGGCGCTTGATGGGGATGGTGCTGATGATCTTGTCCAGCACGTCCTGGCGGATGGCCTTGACCATGTCGGTGGCGATGTAGCCCGGGCTCACGGTGTTCACCGTCACGCCCTTGGCAGCCACTTCCTGCGCCAGGGCCATGGTGAAGCCGTGCATGCCGGCCTTGGCCGCCGAGTAGTTGGTCTGGCCGAACTGGCCCTTCTCGCCGTTGACCGACGAGATGTTGATGATGCGGCCCCAGCCCTGGTCCAGCATGCCGTCGATCACCTGCTTGGTGACGTTGAACATGCTGTCGAGGTTGGTCGACATCACGGCCTGCCAGTCGGCCAGGCTCATCTTGCGAAACTGGCCGTCGCGGGTGATGCCGGCGTTGTTCACCAGCACGCTGATGGCGCCATGCTCGGCCTTGACCTTGTCGAAGGCGGCCACGGTGGATTCCCAGTCGGCCACGTTGCCCACCGACGCGTAGAAGGTGTAGCCCAGCGCGGACTGTTCATCCAGCCACTTCTTGAAGTCGCGGCTGGGGCCGCAGCCGGCGATGACCTTGAAGCCGTCCTTGTGCAGGCGCTGGCACATCGCGGTACCGATGCCACCCATGCCGCCCGTCACATAAGCCACTTTTTGTGCTGCCATTCGATTTCTCCTGTTGCATCGGCTGTCGATGCGTCACTATGTCTGTTGTCGCCCGGGTGACATTCCCGGGCTTACCCGTGTTTCAGCGCTCGACGGTCAGCGCCACGCCCATGCCGCCGCCGATGCACAGCGAAGCGATGCCCTTCTTGGCATTGCGGCGCTGCATCTCGTGCAGCAGCGTCACCAGGATGCGGCAGCCCGACGCACCGATGGGGTGGCCGATGGCGATGGCGCCACCGTTGACGTTGACCTTGCTCAGGTCCCAGCCCATCTCGTTGTTCACCGCGCAGGCCTGGGCGGCGAAGGCTTCGTTGATTTCCAGCAGGTCCAGGTCCTGGGCCTTCCAGCCGGCGCGCTGCAGCGCCTTCTGCGAGGCGGGCACCGGGCCCATGCCCATGATGGCCGGGTCGAGTGCCACGGTGGCATAGCTGGCCAGGCGGGCCAGCGGGGTCAGGCCCAGCTGCTCGGCCTTCTTGGCGGTCATCAGCACCACGCCGGCGGCGCCGTCGTTGATGCCCGAGGCATTGCCGGCGGTCACGGTGCCGGCCTTGTCGAAGGCGGGGCGCAGGCCGGCCAGCGCTTCGGCGGTGGTCTTCTTGTTGATGAACTCGTCGGTGTCGAACAGCACCGGGTCGCCCTTCTTCTGCGGGATGCTGACCGGCACGATCTCGTCCTTGAACTTGCCGGCTTCCTGGGCGGCCACGGCCTTTTGCTGCGAGGCCAGCGCGAAGGCGTCCTGCTTGTCGCGGCTGATGTCGTACTTCTTGGCCACGTTCTCGGCGGTGATGCCCATGTGGTACTTGTTGTACACATCGAACAGGCCGTCGTTGATCATGGTGTCGACCATCTTCCAGTCGCCCATGCGCTGGCCGTCGCGCGAGCCCATCAGCACATGCGGCGAGGCGCTCATGTTCTCCTGCCCGCCGGCGATGATGATCTCGGAATCACCGTCGCGAATGGCCTGCGCGCCCAGCATCACGGCCTTCAGGCCCGAGCCGCACACGGCGTTGATGGTGAGGGCCGGCACGCTCTGCGGCAGGCCGCCCTTGATCACGCTCTGGCGGGCCGGGTTCTGGCCCGAGCCGGCGGTGAGCACCTGGCCCAGGATCACTTCATTGATCTGGTCGCCGCTGAGCTTGGCACGCTCGAGCAGGGCGGCGATCACGGTGGCGCCCAGCTCGGGCGCGGCGATCTTGGACAGCGAACCGCCGAACTTGCCCACGGCAGTTCGGGCGGCGGCGACGATGACGATGTCGGTCATGGAATGTCTCCTCTGTGGACCGGGATGGATGGGATGGGGTGCCGTGCGCCGTCAGGCCTTTTGCTTGACGTAGCGGCCGGGCGCAGCTTCGATGACCTTGTGGGTGCGGCTGCCGTACGACTTCGGTGCTGCAACTTGCCTGCCAGCGTGCGGGGCCAGCCAGGCGGCCCAGTCGGTCCACCAGCTGCCCGGGTGTTCCGTGGCGGCGGCGAACCAGTCGTCAGCACTGGCGGGCACCGGATCCGTACTGCCGATCCAGTGGCTGCGCTTTTTCTTGGCCGGCGGGTTGATGACGCCGGCAATGTGGCCCGATGCGCCGAGCACGAAGCGCGACGGGCCCTGCAGCAGATTCAGGCTCTGGAAGGCCGAGGTCCAGGGCACGATGTGGTCCTCGCGCGAGCCGTAGACGTAGACCGGCGCCTCGATGGCGCCCAGGTCGACCTGCTCGCCGCACACCGTGAGCTTGCCGGGTACCTTCAGCTCGTTTTGCAGGTAGGTGTGGCGCAGGTACCAGCAGTACATCGGGCCGGGCAGGTTGGTGGAGTCGCTGTTCCAGTACAGCAGGTCGAAGGGGGGCGGCGCCTCGCCCTTCAGGTAGTTGCCGACGACGTAGTTCCACACCAGGTCATTCGGCCGCAGGAAGCTGAAGGTGGTGGCCAGTTCCTGGCCCTTGAGCAGCTGCGGGCCGGTGGGCGCGGCCGGGCCGAGCGTGAGCTCGCGCAGCGCCACCGCGGCTTCGTCGACGAAGAGGTCGAGCACGCCGGTGTCGCTGAAATCGAGCAGCGTGGTCAGCAGCGTCAGGCTGCTGGCAGCCTGCTCGCCGCGCGCGGCCAGCACGGCCAGCGCGGTGCTGAGGATGGTGCCGCCCACGCAAAAGCCCAGCATGTCGAAGGCGTCGGCGCCGGTGATGGCCTGCACCGCGCGGATGGCGGCGATGGCGCCGTCTTCGATGTAGTCGTCCCAGGTCTTGTCCGCCAGCGACGCATCGGGGTTGCGCCAGCTCATCACGAAGGTGCGGTGGCCCTGCTCGACCGAGTAGCGGATCAGCGAGTTTTCGGGCTGCAGGTCGAGGATGTAGAACTTGTTGATGCAGGGCGGCACGAACAGCATCGGCCGCTCGTACACCTTGGCCGTCAGCGGCTTGTATTCGAGCAGCTGGAACAGCTCGTTCTCGAACACCACCGCGCCTTCGCTGGTGGCCACGTTGCGGCCCACCTCGAACGCGCTTTCATCGGTCTGCGACACATGGCCTTGCTGCACGTCGTTCCACAGCTGGCGCAGGCCGGTGGCGATGCTTTCGCCCTGCGAATCCACCGCCTTGCGCAGCGCATCGGGGTTGAGCGAGAGGCAGTTGCTGGGGCTGGCCGCATCGATCCACTGCTGCACCGCAAAGCGCAAGCGCGCCATGGTCTTGGCATCGCCCTGCACCGCTTCGGCCATTTCCATCAGCGTGCGGGCGTTGAGCAGGTAGGTCTGCGCCATGTAGGCGGCTGCGGGATTGTTGGCCCACTCGCTGCTGGCAAAGCGGCGGTCGCGCAGCGCCGGCGCGGCGGCTTCGGCCTGCGGCTGGCTCATGCGCGTGAGCGTGTCGTTCCACAGGGCCGTGGCCTGCTGCAGGTAGCTGCTCTGCAGCTGGCTCATGCTGTCGGCGGGCAGCTTCAGGCCCGACATCGACTTCCAGATTTCACCCAGGGCGTGCCCGAAGGCCTGCACGCCTTCCGCGGGCTGCGGCAGGGTCGGGGTAGGCTTTGCCATCGTCTTGTCTCCGTTGAGGTCGCCCGACGACACCACCCGTCGGGAAGCGACTGCCATCGCTTGATTGTGGGGTCTGGAAAAGTGCATCCGTGACGGATCGCACCCTTCCTGAACCCTTGCAATTCTGCATGATGAGCTTACTTTTCACTTACTGAAATACGCAGGTTTACGTACGATGTACCTCGTTGCCATCGCCTGGATGTATGTGGTGCTGATGATGTCGGTGGCCGAGGCCACCAGCAGCCAGGGCACGGTGCTGGGCGCACTCGTGACTTTCGGGCTTTATGGGCTGCTGCCTTTGAGCATCGTCATGTACCTGCTGGGAACGCCCATGCGCAGGCGTGCCCGCCTCGCGCGGGAGGCGGAAGCGGACCGGGCGGCGATGGCCGCCGGTGCGGCTACAGGGGCCGCTGCGACAACGCCTTCAGCGCCGCCAGACGGCGGCAGCCAAGCGTCCGGTGACGCCGTCGCGCCGGTACGAAAAGAACCTTGAGGGGTCTTCGACGGTGCACCAGGCAGCGCCCGTTGTAGCGGTGACGCCACACTGATGCAGCCGGTCGCGGGCCAGCGCCGGCAGGTCGGCCAGCCAGCGCATGGCGCCGTCGGTCCGCGCGCGCGGGGTGAAACGGCCGTCCCCGGCCGGTGAGCCGCCGAAGGCCAGCACCACTTCTTCGCCTACCTCAAACTGTTGCGGCCCGATGCACGGGCCCAGCCAGGCCTGCAGCTCGGCCGGCGCGCAGCCGGCGGCTTCGCACAGCGCGGCCACGGTGGCGTCCAGCACGCCGCCGGCCAGGCCGCGCCAGCCGGCATGGGCGGCGCCCACCGCACGGCCCTCGGGCGCGGAGAACAGCACCGGCAGGCAGTCGGCCACCTGCACGGTGCAGCCGATGCCGCGCTCGGTGGTGATGGCGGCGTCGGCCTCGATGGGCTCGGCGCGCCCGGCATCGGCTGCGGTCAGCCGCGCCACCGTGCGGCCGTGCACCTGGCGCAGCCACACCGGCGCGGCGCCGATGGCCTGCGCAAAGCGGCGGCGGTTCTCGGCCACGGCGGCCGGCTCGTCGCCCACCGCGATGCCCAGGTTCAGTCCGGCCCAAGGCGCGGCGCTCACACCGCCGGCGCGGGTGCTCATCCACGCGCCGACGCCGGGTGGGGCAGCCCAGTCGGGCGTCAGGCCGGTGGCGATCATTCGGCGTCCGGGCACTGGCCCGGTTGCGCCTGCTGGAAGGCCGGCAGCTGCAGGCAGTGGTCCACCACCCGCATCACCGTCGGCACATGGTCCAGCCGGCAGCCGAAACGCTGGGCATTGAAGATCTGCGGCACCAGGGTGCAGTCGGCCAGCGTGGGCGCATCGCCATGGCAGAAGCGGCCGGTCTGCGGGTGGCCGGCCAGCTGCTGCTCCACCGTCTGCAGGCCGGTTTCCACCCAGTGGCGGATCCAGCGCAGCTTGTCGTCCTCCGACAGCTTCAGGTCCTGCGTGAGAAAGCGCAGCACCTTCAGGTTGTTGATCGGATGGATCTCGCAGGCCACGTCCAGCGCCAGCGCCCGCACCCGGGCGCGGCCGGCCGCATCAAGCGGCAGCAGCGGCGGCTCGGGGTGGGTCTCGTCCAGGTACTCGATGATGGCCAGCGACTGCGTGAGCGTGACCTCACCGTCGCGCAGCGCCGGCACCAGGCGCGAGGGCGTCACCGCCGCATAGGCCTCGCCCTGCTGCTCGTTCTTGACCAGGTGCACCGGGCGGTAGTCGTAGGCCAGGCCCTTGAGGCCCAGCGCGATGCGCACCCGGTACGACGCCGAAGAACGGAAGTAGCTGTACAGCGCGAGGTCGGCCGTCATCGGAGCTGGATGCGCAGCGTGCCCAGGCCTTCCACAGTGCCTTCCAGCACGTCGCCACGCACCACGGCGCTCACGCCCGCCGGGGTGCCGGTGAAGATCAGGTCGCCGGGCTGCAGCGTCCAGGCCTTGGACAGCGTCTCGATGGTCTCGGCCACGCTCCAGATGAGCTCAGTCAGGTCGCCCTTCTGGCGCACGTCGCCATTGACCTTCAGCGTGATGGCGCCCTTGAGCAACTCGCCGGTGCGGGCGATGGGGTGGATGGGCCCGATGGGCGCCGACTGCTCGAAGCCCTTGCCGATGCTCCAGGGGCGGCCCTGCTTCTTCATCTCGTTCTGCAGGTCGCGCCGGGTCATGTCCAGGCCCACGGCGTAGCCGTAGATGTGGCGCAGTGCGTCGGCGGCGGCGATGTCGCGACCGCCGATGCCGATGGCCACCACCAGCTCCACCTCATGGTGCAGGTTGCTGGTGAGCGTGGGGTAGTCCACCGGGCCGGTTTCGCCCTCGGCCACGGGCACCACGGCGTCGGCGGGCTTCATGAAGAAAAAGGGCGGCTCGCGGCCGGTGAAGCCCATTTCCTGCGCGTGTTCGGCGTAGTTGCGGCCGACGCAATAGATGCGGTGAACGGGGAACAGGCCGCCACCGGCCACGGGCACGGCCGGAATGGCCGGGGCTTGCACAACAAAATCCATGGTGTCCTTGCTGAGTTGCTGCCAAGGGGAAGCCACCGATGATGCCACCTGCCACGGCTAAACTCCGCCGCCATGCTGCTGACCGAGCGCGACAAGATCAAGCACTGCCGCGTCTGCGGCACCGCGGTGAACTACATCGTTCCGGCCGACGACACGCGCCCGCGCGCGGTGTGCCCGGCCTGCGGCACGGTGCACTACGAAAATCCGCTGAACGTGGTGGGCACCGTGCCCTACTGGCAAGACCAGGTGCTGCTGTGCAAGCGCAACATCGAGCCGCGCTACGGCTTCTGGACGTTGCCGGCCGGCTTCATGGAGCTGGGCGAAACCACCGCCCAGGGCGCCGCGCGCGAGACGGATGAAGAGGCCGGCGCGCACATCCAGATGGGCCCGCTCTTCAGCCTGATGAACGTGATGCGCGTGGGCCAGGTGCACATGTACTACCTGGCGCCGCTGACCGACACCGTGTTCAACCCCGGGCCCGAGAGCATCGAGGCGCGCCTCTTCCGCGAGGACGAGATCCCCTGGGACGACATCGCCTTTCGCACGGTGCGCGAGACACTCAAGC
>NZ_CAXFDV010000431.1:0-17955 GCF_964001545.1 uncultured Aquincola sp. | reverse complement strand
TGGATGGGCTCGCCGGTGCGGCGGTTCCACAGCAGCGTGGTCTCGCGCTGGTTGGTGATGCCGATGCCGGCCAGGTCTTTGGTGCTCAGCCGCGCGGCGGCCAGCGCTTCGCGTGCGGTGGCCAGCTGCGAGGTCCAGATCTCGGTCGGGTCATGCTCCACCCAGCCGGGCTGCGGGTAGATCTGGCGGAACTCGCGCTGCGCCATGGCCACCACGGTGCCGCGGTGGTCGAACACGATGCTGCGCGAGCTGGACGTGCCCTGGTCGAGTGCCAGCAGGTAGCGGGCGGTCATGGTCGGTCTCCTGAGTCTTCGGTGCCTTCGCCCGCCACCACGCACTGCACGCCGGCCTCGGCCAGCAGGTGCGCGAAAGGGGCCGGCGGCGGCTGGTCGGTGAACAGGCGGTCCACTTGTTCCAGCCGGCCCAGCTCCACCATCGCGGGCCGGTTGAACTTGCTGTGGTCGGCGGCCAGCCACACCTCGCGCGAGTGTTCGAGGATGGCGCGCGCCACCTTCACCTCGCGGTAGTCGTAGTCGCGCAGGGTGCCGTCGTTCTCGATGGCCGAGATGCCGATCAGCCCCACGTCCACCTTGAACTGGCGGATGAAGTCCACCGTGGCCTCGCCCACGATGCCGCGGTCGCGCCCGCGCACCACGCCGCCGGCCACGATCACTTCGCAATCCGGGTTGTCGGACAGGATGGCCGCCACGTTCAGGTTGTTGGTGATCACGCGCAGGCCCTTGCGCTGCAGCAGCTCATGCGCAATGGCCTCGGTGGTGGTGCCGATGTTGAGGATGAGCGAACAGCCGTCGGGCAGGGCCTGCGCGGCGGCGCGGGCAATGCGGCGCTTGGCCTCGTCGTTGAGCAGCTGGCGCTGGCGGTAGGCGATGTTCTCGGTGGTGGAACTGGGCACGCGCGCGCCGCCGTGAAAGCGCGCCAGCAGGCCCGCATCGGACAGCAAACGAACATCGCGGCGGGCGGTCTGCAGTGTCACGCCGAAGTGCTCGGCCAGCGTTTCGACCGAGACCGAACCACGCGTCTTCACCAGCGTCAGCATGCCTTCCTGGCGCGGATTGGGGGTCAGCGAATGGGCCACGGCAGGGAGGGTAGGCGCAAACCGCGCGGCTGACTCCCCGGCGGTTTGCCTACTTGTCAGCCGCTCGCGAAACCGCTAAAACGAAAAAAGAAGCGCGATAACGAACGCGAAACGAACTTCAAACGAACGTCGGCCCTGGTCGGCGTGCTGACCAGGAGACATGCCCTTGAACCCGCTGCCCCCCAGCGACCAGCCCCTGACCTGCGACGTGCTCGTCGTCGGCGGCGGCATCAATGGCGCCGGCATCGCACGCGACCTGGCGGGCCGCGGTGCCAAGGTGGTGCTGTGCGAGCAGCACGACCTGGCCCAGCACACCTCCTCGTCGTCCACCAAGCTCATCCACGGCGGGCTGCGCTACCTGGAGTACTACGAGTTCTCGCTGGTGCGCAAGGCGCTGGCCGAGCGCGAGGTGCTGATCAAGGCCGCGCCGCACATCATGTGGCCGCTGCGCTTCGTGATGCCGCACGACCCCAAGGCCAACTTCCTGCGCCCGGCCTGGATGATCCGCGCCGGCCTGTTCCTGTACGACCACCTGGCCAAGCGCGAGGTGCTGCCCGGCAGCAAGACCGTGGACCTGCGCACCCATGCGGCCGGCCGGCCGCTCAAGCCCGGCTTCACGAAAGGCTTCGTCTACTCCGACGGCTGGGTGGACGATGCGCGCCTGGTGCTGCTGAACGTGCTCGATGCTCAGCAGCACGGCGCCACCATCTACACCCGCACCAGCTGCACCCAGGCCGAGCGCAGCCCGCAGGGCTGGAGCGCCACGCTGCGCCATGCTGACGGCACGCTGCAGCCGGTGCAGGCGCGTGCGCTGGTCAATGCCGCCGGCCCGTGGACGGCGCAGTTCCTCAAGCAGCAGGCGCACTTGCAGGGCAGCAAGAGCCTGCGGCTCATCAAGGGCTCGCACATCGTCGTCAAGAAGATGTTCGAGCACGACCATGCCTACATCTTCCAGAACCCCGACAAGCGCATCATCTTTGCGATCCCCTACGAAGACGACTTCACGCTGATCGGCACCACCGACGTCGAGCACCACGGCCCCATCGGCACGGCGCGCATCGACCAATCGGAGATCGATTACCTGTGCGAACAGGCCAGCCGCTACTTCGCCAAGCCGGTGACGCCGGCCGACGTGGTGTGGACCTACAGCGGCGTGCGGCCGCTGCTGGACGACGAATCCAGCGACGCCTCGGCCGTGACGCGCGACTACCTGCTGGACCTGGACACCACCGCCGCGCCGTTGCTCAGCGTGTGGGGCGGCAAGATCACCACCTTCCGCAAGCTGGCCGAAGAGGCCGCCGATCTGCTGCAGGCGCCGCTGGGCCTGGCGCAAGGCGCCTGGACCGCCGGTGCGGTGATGCCCGGTGGCGACATCGCGGCCTGGCCCGACGTGGCCAGTTCCCTGTCGGCCCCCGCCGCGGCCCGCCGCCGCGACGCCGCGGCGCCGGTGGCCCGGCCCGACGCGATTCCCCGCTTCGAGGCCGCGCTGGCCCGCAGCCACCCCTGGCTGCCGCAGCCGCTGCGCCAGCGCTGGGCGCGCAGCTATGGCAGCCGCGTGGCGCTGTTCCTGCCCGCCGATGCCAGCGGCCTGGCGTCGCTGGGCACCGAGGTGGCGCCCTGTCTGTACGAGGCCGAGCTGCGCTACCTCCACGCGCATGAATGGGCCCGCAGCGCCGACGACGCCCTGTGGCGCCGCACCAAGCTGGGCCTGCACTTGACCGAAGCCCAGCGCGCGGCCGTCGCCGCCTGGTGGGCGGCGCAATTTCCCGGCGAAACCACCCCCGCCGACCAGACCATGGCGGGCCTGCCGCCTGAAATGGCCACCAAGAAGTAAACGATGGAACTCACGCTCGAACGCGTCGACAAGCAGGTGGGGGCGGCGCACCACCTGTACCCGATCGACCTGCGGCTGCAGCCCAATGCCGTGACGGTGTTGCTGGGCGCAACACAGGCCGGCAAGACCTCGCTGATGCGGCTGATGGCGGGGCTGGACACGCCTTCGCACGGCCAGGTGAGGGTCGACGGCCGCGACGTCACCGGCGTGCCGGTGCGCGACCGCAACGTGGCCATGGTGTACCAGCAGTTCATCAACTATCCGTCGATGACGGTGGCCGACAACATCGCCTCGCCGTTGAAGCTGCGCGGCGGCCTCGACCGCGCCGCCATCGACCACCAGGTGCAGGCGCTGGCCGAACGGCTGCACATCGACCCCTTCCTGAAGAGGCTGCCGGCCGAGCTGTCGGGCGGCCAGCAGCAGCGCGTGGCCATGGCGCGTGCGCTGGCCAAGGGCGCGCCGTTGCTGCTGCTGGACGAGCCGCTGGTCAACCTCGACTACAAGCTGCGCGAAGAGCTGCGCGAAGAACTGGTGGCCCTGTTTGCGGGCGGCGAATCCACCGTGGTCTACGCCACCACCGAGCCCACCGAAGCCCTGCTGCTGGGCGGCTACACCGCGGTGATGGATGCGGGCGAGCTGCTGCAGTACGGCCCCACCTCCGAAGTGTTCCACCGGCCGCGATCCATCCGCGTGGCGCGGGCCTTCAGCGACCCGCCGATGAACCTGCTGCCCGCCAGCCACACCGCCGGCGGCGTGCAGCTGGCCGGCGGCCCGGTGCTGCCGGTGGCGCTGGCCAACGACGCCCGCGCCAGTAGCCTGACCGTGGGCGTGCGGGCGCCGGCCTTCCGCGTCACCGGCCGCCCCGGCGACCTGACGCTGCCCGGCCAGGTGGAGCTGGCCGAGATCAGCGGCTCCGACACCTTCGTGCATGTGCACACCGCCGTGGGCGAAGTGGTGGCCCAGCTCACTGGCGTGCATGTGCTCGACCTGGGCAGCAACGTCACCCTCTACCTCGACCCCGCGCAGGCCTACGTGTTCGATGCCGCGGGCGACTTGCTGGTGGCCCCGGCCGGACGCAACTGACATGGCACGCATCGACCTCGACCTGGCGCACTCGTACCGCCCCGACCCGCAGCAGGACAGCGACTACGCGCTGCTGCCGCTGAAGATGAGCTTCGTGGATGGCGGCGCCTATGCGCTGCTCGGCCCTTCGGGCTGCGGCAAGACCACCATGCTCAACATCATCTCGGGTCTGGTGCAGCCTTCGCACGGCACCGTGAAGTTCGACGACCGCGACGTCACCCGCGCCTCGCCGCAGGAACGCAACATCGCCCAGGTGTTCCAGTTCCCGGTGATCTACGACACCATGACCGTCGGCGAGAACCTGGCCTTTCCGCTGAAAAACCGCGGCGTGGCACCGGCCCGCATCAAGGAACGCGTGGGCCGCATCGCCGAGATGCTGGAGATGAGCGGCCAGCTCGACATGCGCGCCTCGGGCCTGGCGGCCGATGCCAAGCAGAAGATCTCGCTGGGCCGCGGCCTGGTGCGCGAAGACGTCAGCGCCGTGCTGTTCGACGAGCCGTTGACCGTGATCGACCCGCACCTGAAGTGGCAGCTGCGGCGCAAGCTCAAGCAGATCCACCATGAGCTCAAGCTCACGCTGATCTACGTCACCCACGACCAGGTGGAAGCGCTGACCTTCGCCGACCAGGTGGTGGTGATGACCCGCGGCCGCGCGGTGCAGGTGGGCAGTGCGTCCGATCTGTTCGAGCGGCCCACGCACACCTTCGTCGGCCACTTCATCGGCTCGCCGGGCATGAACTTCCTGCCCGCGCAGTGGGACGGCCGCCAGCTCAGCGTGGCCGGCCAGGCCATGCCGGGCGTGCCCGCGCTGGCCGCCTCGGCGACATTGACGCAGGGCGGCGACCTCAAGCTCGGCGTGCGGCCCGAGTACGTCGAGCTGGCCCGTGAAGGCGACGCTGGTGCGCTGCCGGCCACCGTCACCCGCGTGCAGGACGTGGGCACCTATCTGCTGCTCACCGCCCGCCTGGGCGAGGTGCTGATCAAGGCCCGCCTGGCTCCTGGCACCCCGGTGCCCGGTGAAGGCGGCACGGTGTGGCTGGCCCTGGTGGGCCCGCACACCTGCTTCTACAAAAACGAGGAACTGGTGGCATGAGCGCGATCAAGCCGGTCAACCAGAAGGCGTGGCTGCTGGTGCTGCCCGTCTTCATCTGCGTGGCCTTCTCGGCCATCCTGCCGCTGATGACGGTGGTGAACTACTCGGTGCAGGACATCATCAGCCCCGAGCGGCGGGTGTTCGTCGGCACCGAATGGTTCGCCAGCGTGATGCGCGACGAAGAGCTGCACGGCGCGCTGCTGCGGCAGATCATCTATTCGCTGTCGGTGCTGGCGGTGGAAATTCCGCTGGGCATCCTGCTGGCGCTGGCCATGCCGGCCCAGGGCTGGAAGTCGTCGGCCGTGCTGGTGCTGGTGGCGCTGTCGCTGCTGATTCCCTGGAACGTGGTGGGCACCATCTGGCAGATCTACGGCCGTGCCGACATCGGCCTGCTGGGCCACACGCTGGAACAGCTGGGCTTCGATTACAGCTACACCGGCAATGCCACCCATGCCTGGCTCACCGTGCTGGTGATGGACGTGTGGCACTGGACGCCGCTGGTGGCGCTGCTGTGCTACGCCGGCCTGCGCAGCATCCCCGATGCGTACTACCAGGCCGCCCGCATCGACGGCGCCAGCAAGTTCGCGGTGTTCCGCTACATCCAGCTGCCCAAGATGCGCGGGGTGCTGATGATCGCGGTGCTGCTGCGCTTCATGGACAGCTTCATGATCTACACCGAGCCCTTCGTGCTCACCGGCGGCGGCCCGGGCAATGCCACCACCTTCCTCAGCCAGTACCTCACCCAGAAGGCCGTGGGCCAGTTCGACCTCGGCCCCGCCGCCGCCTTCTCGCTGATCTACTTCTTCATCATCCTGCTGCTGTGCTTCATCCTCTACAACTGGATGCAGCGCGTGGGCACCGCCGACAAGGAGCACACCGGTGAATAAGCAGGGCTTCCAGAAGCGCACGCTGTTCTTGCTGCTGTACCTCGTCTTCGCCATCCTGCCGATCTACTGGATGACGATGATGTCCTTCAAGACCAACCAGGAGATCCTGTCCAGCTTCAGCCTGTGGCCGCAGGATTTCACCTGGGATAACTACAAGACCATCTTCACCGACGAGAGCTGGTACTCGGGCTACATCAACAGCCTGATCTACGTGGCCATCAACACGGTGATCAGCATCACCGTGGCGCTGCCGGCGGCCTATGCCTTCAGCCGCTTCAGCTTCCTGGGCGACAAGCACGTCTTCTTTTGGCTGCTGACCAACCGCATGACGCCGCCCGCGGTGTTCTTGCTGCCCTTCTTCCAGCTCTACACCACCGTGGGCCTGATGGACACCCACCTGGCCGTGGCGCTGGCGCACCTGGTGTTCAACGTGCCGCTGGCGGTGTGGATCCTGGAAGGCTTCATGAGCGGCATCCCGCGCGAGATCGACGAGACGGCCTACATCGACGGCTACAGCTTCCCGCGCTTTTTCCTCACCATCTTCCTGCCGCTGATCAAGGCGGGCGTGGGCGTGGCCGCGTTCTTCTGCTTCATGTTCAGCTGGGTGGAGCTGCTGCTGGCGCGCACGCTGACCAGCGTGGACGCCAAGCCCATCGTGGCGACGATGACCCGCACCGTGAGTGCCTCCGGCATGGACTGGGCCACGCTGGCCGCGGCCGGGGTGCTCACCATCGTGCCGGGCGCCATCGTGATCTGGTTCGTGCGGCACTACATCGCCAAGGGCTTCGCCATGGGACGCGTTTGACGTGGCCCATCGACGTAAAGGGAGAGTCTGATGTTTGCCTGGATGGTCTGGACGACGCCCGTCGCCGTCTTCTTCACCTGCATCGTGCTGATGCTCATCGGCATGACCGTGTGGGAGCTCAAGAGCCCCACCGTCATGCGCAAGGGCTGGCTGCCGATGGCCACCACGCGCGGCGACCGGCTGTTCATCGGCCTGCTCACCGCCGCCTACATCAACCTGGCCTGGGTGGGCCTGGGTGAGCATTTGGCGCAATGGTTCTCGCTGGAGCAGGAGCCCAGCGTGTGGTTCAGCTTCGTGCTGTCCATGGCCGTGCTCGGATTGATCATGAAGAAGGGCTGAGGCCCGCTTTGAAGAAGGGAATCCGGCCCGGTGCTTCCCCGGGGCCGTGGTCACCCGAACCGCAGTCGCGGGGAAGCACACCGAGGAGACAAACATGAACCTGCGTTACAGCGCACTCGCCCTGGCAGCCCTGCTGACCATGGCCGGCCCGTTGGCCCATGCCGGGGAGGCGGAAGCCAAGAAATGGGTCGACAGCGAATTCCAGCCGTCGACCCTGAGCAAAGACCAGCAGATGGCCGAGATGAAGTGGTTCATCGAAGCCGCCAAGAAGCTGCAGGCCAAGGGTGTGAAGGAGATCTCGGTGGTGTCCGAGACCATCACCACCCATGAGTACGAAGCCAAGACCCTGGCCAAGGCCTTCACCGAGATCACCGGCATCACCGTCAAGCACGACCTGATCCAGGAAGGCGACGTGGTCGAGAAGCTGCAGACCTCGATGCAGTCGGGCAAGAGCATCTACGACGGCTGGATCAGCGACTCCGACCTGATCGGCACCCACTACCGCTACGGCAAGGTGCTCAACCTGACCGACTACATGACCGGCGCCGGCAAGGAGTGGACCAACCCCGGCCTGGACCTGCAGGACTTCATCGGCACCAAGTTCACCACCGCGCCCGACGGCAAGCTGTACCAGCTGCCTGACCAGCAGTTCGCCAACCTGTACTGGTTCCGCGCCGACCTGTTCGAGCGCAAGGACCTGAAGGACAAGTTCAAGGCCAAGTACGGCTACGACCTGGGCGTGCCGCTGAACTGGAGCGCCTACGAGGACATCGCCGAGTTCTTCACCAACGACGTGAAGCAGATCGACGGCAAGCCGATCTACGGCCACATGGACTACGGCAAGAAGGACCCGTCGCTGGGCTGGCGCTTCACCGACGCCTGGCTGTCGATGGCCGGCTCGGCCGACATCGGCACGCCCAACGGCCTGCCGATCGACGAGTGGGGCATCCGCGTGGCCGACGACAAGTGCACGCCGGTGGGCGCCAGCGTGGAGCGCGGCGGTGCCACCAACTCGCCCGCAGCCGTCTATGCACTCACCAAGTACGTCGACTGGATGAAGAAGTACGCCCCGAAGGAAGCCACCGGCATGACCTTCGGCGAAGCAGGCCCGGTGCCCGCGCAAGGCCAGATCGCGCAGCAGATCTTCTGGTACACGGCCTTCACCGCCGACATGACCAAGCCCGGCCTGCCGGTGGTCAACGCCGACGGCACGCCCAAGTGGCGCATGGCCCCTGGCCCCAACGGCCCGTACTGGAAGCAGGGCATGCAGAACGGCTACCAGGACGTGGGCAGCTGGACCTTCTTCTCGGGCCATGACGCCAACAAGACCGCAGCGGCCTGGCTGTATGCGCAGTTCGTGACCGCCAAGACCACCAGCCTGAAGAAGACGCTGGTGGGCCTGACGCCCATCCGCGAAAGCGACATCCAGAGCAAGGCCATGACCGACATGGCGCCCAAGCTGGGTGGCCTGGTGGAGTTCTATCGCAGCCCCGCCCGCGTGGCCTGGAGCCCCACCGGCACCAACGTGCCCGACTACCCCAAGCTGGCCCAGCTGTGGTGGAAGAACGTGGCCCAGGCCGTGACCGGCGAGAAGACCCCGCAGGCCGCGATGGACACGCTGGCCAAGGAGATGGACGACGTGATGGCCCGGCTGGAACGTGCCGGCATGGCCAAGTGCGCGCCCAAGCTCAACAAGCGCGAAGACCCCAAGAAGTGGCTGAGCGACAAGCAGGCCCCGTGGGCCAAGCTGGCCAACGAAAAGCCGAAGGGCGAAACCATCGCCTATGACAGCCTGCTGAGCGCCTGGAAGGCCGGCAAGGCCCGGTGATGGGGCACCCGGCCCATGCGTACATGGGCCCACCCTCCGAGAGGGTTGCCGCGGCCGCCTTCGGAGCGGCCGGGCGGCGGCCGCGGGGCTGTGCTTAGCGAGCTAAGCCGTACCTGAAACGCCGACGGGCCCGTGAGGGCCCGTTGGGTCGGTGGTGGCGCCTCACGTCTCAGGCGCCCGAGGGGTCCGCGCTTCAGCGGCCCTTCACGGCGTCCTTGACGTCTTCCTTGGCGTCGCCGTAGGTCTTCTGGGTCGTGCCCTTGGCCTGGTCGGCCAGGCCTTCGGATTCCAGCTTCTCGTTGCCGACGGCCTTGCCGATGGCTTCCTTGATGTGGCCCTTGGCGTCCGTCAGGCGGCCCTTGACTTGATCGTCGTTCATGGTGGTTCCTTCGTAGGCTTTGTGGGGTGGAAGGCCGCGCTGTTGCGCCGCCGCCCGCTGTCTTGTTCAGCGGTGAAGCCACTGTGCCCCCGCCTCACACTCGTAACCGTCGGTCCGGGGCGCGGTTGCATGTAGGGCGACGCCGCATGCCATCATCGGCGCATGCAAGCGGTGCCCGAGCAGTTCGACCACCCGGCCGACCGGGCCGAGTTCCGCCGGCCCACGCACCGGCCGGGCGTGGAGCTGTACCGCGCCCACATCGTCCGGCATGCCTTCGAGCCGCACACCCATGACGCCTATGGCCTGGGTGCCATCGCGGCCGGAGTCGAGCGCTTCCGTTACCGCGGCAGCGACCACCTGGCCGCCGCCGGCTCGGTGGTGCTGATGAACCCCGACGAGCTGCACACCGGCCGCGCCGAGACCGAAGGCGGCTGGCGCTACCGCATGCTGTACCTCGACGCCCCCCTGCTGCAGGCCGTGACGGGTGATGGCGCCTGGCACTTCGATGCCGCGGTGCTGCACGCGCCGCGGCTGGCGGCCCAGGTGGGCCAGCGGCTCGGCGCGCTGTGGCTGGCCGATGACCCGCTGGCTTTCGACAGCCACCTGCAAGAGCTGCTGGCGCTGCTGCGGCCCCGCGTGCAGGCCAGCGCCACGCGGCCGGCAGGGGCGCCGCAGCGCTTTGCCGCGGTGATCGACTACCTGCACGCCCACCTGGCCGAGCCGTTGCGGCTGGAGCAGCTGGCGGCCGTGGCCGGCCTCAGCCCGTTCCATTTCCAGCGCAGCTTCAAGGCCGCCCATGGCGCCACGCCCCACCAGATGCTGATGGCGCTGCGCCTGCTGCAGGCCAAGCAGCGGCTGGCGCGCGGCCACAAGCCGGCCGACGTGGCCGCCGCGGTGGGCCTGACCGACCAGGCGCACCTGACCCGCGCCTTCGTGAACCGATACGGCGTGACGCCGGCGCGTTACGCACGGCAGGTGGGCGGCCGCTGAAGGGCGACCCCGGCGCAGCGCAAGCCGGTACAAGACGGCGGCCGGCCGCAGCGCCGACACTTGCGCCCATGCTCATCGGTACCTTGTTCGCCCTGGCCGCCGGCCTGATGTGGGGCCTCGTCTTCGTCGCGCCCACGCTGCTGCCCGACTACCCGGCCACCTTGCTGTCCTTCGGCCGCTACCTGGCCTTCGGCCTCATCGCGCTGCCCATGCTGTGGCTGGACCGGCGGCGCATGGCCCAGTTCACCCGCGCCGACTGGATCGAGGCGGCCAAGCTCTCGCTGGTGGGCAACGTGCTGTACTACCTGTGCCTGTCGGCCGCCATCCAGCGCGCGGGCGGGCCGCTGCCCACCATGATCATCGGCACGCTGCCGGTGGTGATCGCCATCTGCTCCAACCTGCGTGATGCCGAGCGTGACGGCCGCTTGCCCTGGCTGCGGCTGGCGCCTTCGCTGGGCCTCATTGCGCTGGGCATCGGCTGCGTCAACCAGGCTGAGCTGCAGCAGCTGCGCGCCGACCCCGCCGCCGACCTGGGTCGCTATGCCACCGGTGCGCTGCTGGCCATCGCGGCCGTGGCCTGCTGGACCTGGTATCCGATGCGCAATGCCGACTGGCTGCGCCACCACACCGACCGCAGCCCGCGCAGCTGGGCCACCGCGCAAGGCATCGCCACGCTGCCGATGGCGGTGCTGGGCTTGGCCGGCGTGTGGATCTGGAACAGCGCGACGGCGCAGCCCTTCGACATGCCGCTGGGGCCCACGCCCGGCCTGTTCCTGGGGCTGATGCTGGCCATCGGGCTGTTTGCCTCCTGGCTGGGCACGCTGTGCTGGAACGAGGCCAGCCAGCGCCTGCCCACCACGCTGGTGGGCCAGCTCATCGTGTTCGAGACGCTGTCAGCCCTGGCCTATGCCTTCCTGCTGCGCGGCCAGTGGCCGGCGCCGGCCACGCTGGCGGGCATCGTGCTGCTGGTGGCCGGCGTGGCCTGGGCGCTGCGCGTGCGGCCCGAGCCGGTGGAGGCCGTGGAAGCCCACGTGGGCTGACGGTCGAGCCGGGCTTCAGCCCGGCTGCAGAAACACCGTGAGCACCCCCGTGTAGCCGTACAGGTGGTGGCGAGCGATCTCGCCGCCGGCGAAAAAACCGACCAGCGGCACGTCGCCCAGCGCATGCTGCACGATCTGCATCTCGGCCGAGGGTGAGCCGAAGTGCGGGCCGCCGCGGCCGGCGCAGCTGATGTACAGCGCACCGGCCACCCGCTGCATCGGGTCGGCCGGGCCGCTGGCGGCGTCGGCGCCTTCGGTGGCGGGCTCCAGCTCTTCGCGGATCTCGCTGCAGATGCGCACCAGGTCGCGCCGCGCGGCCTGCACGTCGCGGTGGCAGAAGGCCAGCTGCATGCCAGGCTCCACCAGGTCGGCCACGGCGATGCCGCGGGCACCCGGGTCCAGGCCCACCAGGTGGCGCACCCGGGTGTCGGTGCCGAACTGGCCGGGCCGCGTCAGCAGGTCGCTGCCGCCGTCGGTCAGGCCCACCAGCGTAGCGCGCAGCTTGGGCAGCGCGGCATGCGGGTCGTCCAGCTCGATGCCCAGGTCGCGCAGCAGGCAGTCCAGCGCCGGCTCGCCGTCCAGCGCGGTGACCACATTGCGCTGCGCCGCCGTCACCCGGCGCACCGGCCCCACCGGCTGGCAGCCCTGGGTGACGCGCGACAGCAGCGGCAGCCCCTGCGCAAAGCCCACGCCCGACAGCCCGCCGCGGCACACCGTGTCGGCGATGTGCAGCGCGCCGTGGCGGCCGGCGGCCAGGCCGCCGAACAGGTAGCCCGAGGCGGTGCGGCCGCTCAGCTCGCCGATCAGCTCGGCCAGGTCGGGCGTGCCGGGGTCGGCATGCACCAGCGCCGTGTACGGCTCCTTGCCGCCCAATGGCCGCGCGCCCGAAAACACCTGGAAGCTGTCAGTGGCCAGCGGTGCCAGCATCAGCGCCAGCGCCGGCTCGTCGATGTATTCCACGCCGCTGGCGGCCACGCCCACGCCCACCGAGCCCACCCAGCTGAGGCCGGGCCAGCGGGTGTTCAGCTCTTCCAGCAAGGCGTCGGCATGGGCCGAGTAGTGGTCGCTGAAGTACACGAAGCCCAGGCTGAAGTCGGGCGCACCGGCCTTGACGGCGCGTGCATGGGCGGCGCGCTGGGCATCGATCTGCGCGGCTGCCAGGGCCAGGGCCATGCGCCAGTCGGGGTGCGTGGCGTGGGCGTGGATGAACGGGATCATGGAAACGGCGGTGATGAAGGGTCAGCCAGCGGCCGGTCGCTTGCGCGCCGCCTTGCGGGCTGGGGCCTTCTTGGCGGGTGCGGCGGCGGCAGGCGCGTCGGCCTTGGCGGCGCGGGCGGCTGCCGGGGCCGGCGCGGGCGCGGCCGGCGTCAGCGGCGGCATCTTGGCCAGCTGGGCCACCTGCGCGGCATGGGCCGAGCCTTCCTTGATGGCTTCGGTCGCCAGTTCGGTGAACTGCTTGGTCAGCGCGCCCCACCACTGCATCGGGTCGACCACGCCGGCCGGCTTCTCGGCCCTGGCATCGGCATCGGCAGCCGGCTCGGGCGTGGCCGCAGGCGCGGGCGCCGCCACTTCCGGCAGCTTGATCTTCATCGCCTCCTGCAGATCCTTGACCTGCACGTTCATGGTCTTGAGCGTGCTCAGCGTCATGCGCTGCACTTCCAGCGCCTGGATGGTGGCCGCCAGCATGCGGGCGTTCTGCTCCAGCCAGAACTGCACCGTCTTCAGCTCGTCGATGCGCTTGGTCAGCTCGGCCGGGTCCAGCGTGGGGGCCACCCATTGGCCGATGGACGGCATCGCCGAGCCGGCGCCCTTGACCAGGTTCTGCAGGAAGTCGAAGCCGGGCACGAGGGAAGAGAAGGGGGAGGCGCTGTCGGCCATGGATGGGTCTCCTGGGCGTGGTGTCGAGGGGGTCGGGGGCGGGTACGGCTGCGACCCATTGTGCACAGCGGTGCCGCCGTGCCTGCGCGGGCTTACCGCAAGGGCACCCGGGCCACCGTGTAGCCGCGCTGCGCCAGCAGCCGGGGCAGCGCCTGCGGGCCGGTCATGTGCAGTGCCCCCACGGCCACGAAGAGGCGCCGGCCTTCGCGCTGCAGCGCGTCGATGCGTTCGGCCAGGCCGGGGTTGCGCTCGTCGTTCAGCCGCTGCAGCTGGCGGCGGTCTTCGTCGGTTTCCACGCATTCGCACCACTGGTCGTAGCGCTCGAGCTGTTCCAGGTCGCCGCGGGCCCACACGTCGGCCAGGCGCACCACCATGCCGCGGGTGCGGTCCGCCTCCAGCTGTTCCACCATCTGCCGCACCAGGCGCTGGGCCTCGGCCGGGTCGGGCGGCACCAGCGCGGCCATCTGCAGCTCGGGCGTTTCCAGCGACACGATCTTGCGCCCCAGCGCCGTCATGAAGCCGCTGAGGGCGAATTCCTGCGCATAGGCCGGGTCCAGCCCATCGACACGCGCCGCCAGCGTGGTGAGGGCCAGCGCCTGCATCACCGGATGCGGCTGCCCGCTCGCAGGCAGGCAGGCCGCGCGGCTGAGGCGGTCGAGTCGCGCCTGCAGCGCCGGCGGCAGCGGCGGCACGTCGGCGCCGGGCGTCACCATGCTGTCGGCCACCTTGCGGGCCAGCGCGGGGTCGCTGAAATCCAGCTCCAGCGCCAGGGTGTCGCTGGCGCGCAGCGCTTCGTTCACCGTCGGGCCGGGCACGGCCCAGGCCAGCTTGCCCACGTGCACCGTGCCGTACAGGTAGCCGGCATGGCCGTCGCGCTCGAAGCGCCACAAGAAGCCGTGGTCGCGCGCCTGCGCGATGGCGGTGCGCAGCTGCTCGGGCGTGGGCTGCGTGGCCACCGGCGGGCAGTCGGTGCGGTACGCGGGCTCGGCGGCCACCGCGGGCTGCCCCCACAGGCCGGCGACGGTGGTGGCCAGCGCCAGCAGCCGGCGCCAGCCGGGGGTGTGCAGCAGCTTGTGAACGAATGGGCTCATGGGCTCGGGGGTTCAAAGCGCAGCACGCCGCCGCGCTGGCTGAAATGCATCTTCGACAACACGTCCATGCCCAGCAGCGGCGCTTCCAGCGCGGGCAGCACCGTCACCCGCAGGCGGTCGGCGCTCACGCCGCCTTGCAGCTCGATGTCGGCACGTGCCAGGCTGCCGCGCACCACGCCGCCGGCGGTGGAGGAGGTGACGCTGCCTTCCAGCACCAGCCGCGCCTCCTCGGCCAGCGACTGGGGCAAGGCGGTGCTGGTGGCGCCGGTGTCCACCAGAAAGTCCACCGCAATGCCGTTGACGCGGCCCGGCCAGTGAAAGTGCCCGTCGGGCGCGCGGCGCAGCTCCACCACGCCGCCCTGGCTGCTGAAGCGGCTGCGCTGCTGCTCGGCCTGCCACCACTCCACGCCCAGGAACACGGCCACGCCGATCACCAGCCACAGCGTGACCAGCTTGAAGGTGCGCGAGACCTCGCTCATGCAGCCACCGGCGCGCTCAGCGCGCGTCCTCCACCTGCACCGTCTGCTCGATGGCGCCGAACACGCTCTGGCCGTCGGCGCCCTTCATCTCGATGCGGATGGTGTCGCCGTCCTGCATGAAGCCGGTCTTGGGCTCGCCGCCTTCGATGGTTTCGATGGCGCGTTTTTCGGCGATGCAGGCATAGCCGCGCGACCAGTCCTGGTTGCTCACGGTGCCGCTGCCCACGATGCTGCCGGCGCGCACCCGGCGCGTGCGGGCCATGTGGGCGATCAGCTGGCCGAAGTGGAAGGTCATCTCCGGCCCGGCCTCGGTCAGGCCCACGGTGCGGCCGTTCCAGGTGCTTTGCAGCGTCAGGTGCAGGCGGCCGCCGCGCCAGGCTTCGCCCAGTTCGTCGGGGGTCACCGCCACCGGGCTGAAGGCGGTGGCCGGCTTGCTCTGGAAAAAGCCGAAGCCCTTGGCCAGCTCGGCCGGGATCAGGTGGCGCAGGCTCCAGTCGTTGGCCAGCATCACGAGGCGTATGCCTTCCAGCGCCCGCTCGGCGCTGCAGCCCATCGGGATGTCGCCCGTCACCACCGCCAGCTCGGCCTCGAAGTCGATGCCCCAGGCTTCGTCGGCGAACACGGCGGCGTCGCAGGGGCCCAGGAAATCGTCGCTGCCGCCCTGGTACATCAGCGGGTCGGTGTAGAAGCTTTCGGGCACCTCGGCTTTGCGGGCGCGACGCACCAGCTCCACGTGGTTGATGTAGGCTGAGCCGTCGGCCCACTGGCAGGCCCGCGGCAGCGGCGCCATGCACTTGGCGGGCTCGAATGCAAATCCATGCCGTGCCTTGCCCTGGTTCAGGGTCTGGTACAGGTCTTCCAGCTGCGGGCTGATGAAGTTCCAGTCGTCCAGCAACTGCTGCATCCGCGTGGCGATGCCGGTCGCAAAATGGGCTGTGGTGAGGTCGCGGGACACCACCACCAGCTGGCCGTCCCGCGATCCATCCTTGTACGTAGCGAGTTTCATGAAAGCGATTGTGATGGCAGCCCCTGCCAACGGACTGTGGCGTCGCCGATGGGTGCTGGCCGGCGTGGCCGTGGCCACGGTGCTGGTGCATGCCTGGGGCCTGGGCGCCGTGGGCGGTGCCGCCGCGCGGGCGGCCGAGCCGTCAGCCGCTGCACGCCCGGCGCCCTTGACCGTGCGCAGCGTGGCGGCCCAGCCCGTGCCGGCGGCGCTGGCGCAGCCGGTGGCCGTGGCGGGGGTCGAGCGCCTGCCGGTGACCCCGGCGCCGTCGACCACCCTGGCGCGTGGGCACGCCGGGCCGTCGCCGGCGGCCCCGCCGCCCGCTGCCCAGGACGCCACGCCCGCTGCGGGCGATGCGCCGGCGGCTGAGGCCGATGCAGCGCCCGCCCCGGCCGACTCCTCCGCGCCGACCGATCCGCCGCCGGCCGCGGCCGAACGCGACCAGACGGACCCCCAGACACCGCCGCCCGGCCACGAAGGCGAGGCCGGCGGCCCCGTCACCCTGGCGGCGGCCACTGCCGGCATGGCCACCGCCGCCGCTGCGGCGCCGGCCGCCGCCCGCGCCGAGACGGTGCAGGTGCCCGTCTACGCCACACGGCTGGCGGCACCTTTCAGCGCGCGCTACCAGCTCAAGCGGGGCCTGATTTCGGGCAGCGGCACGCTGCGCTGGTCGCCGTCGGCCGACGGCCGCTACGAAGCGCGGCTGGACGGCAGCGTGGCCGGCTTCAACGTGCTGGACTGGACCAGCACCGGCGCCATCGACCGGGCCGGCGTGGCGCCGGAGCGCTTCTTGATCCGCCGCCGCGGCAAGGACGCGCAGGCCGCCAACTTCCAGCGGGCGGCGGGCAAGATCAGCTACTCGGGCCCGTCGGTGCAGTTCGACCTGCCACCCGGCGCGCAGGACCGGCTGAGCTGGATGCTGCAGATCGGCGGCGTGCTCAACGCGTCGCCCAAGCGCTTCAACGTGGGCTCGCGCATCGTGTTTTTCGTCTCGGGCGCGCGTGGCGATGCCGATGTGTGGCAGTTCAACGTGGTGGGGCTGGAAAGCGTGCCCATCGGCGGCGACCGCGAGACGATGGCGCTGAAGCTGGTGCGCGAGCCGCGCAAGGCCTACGACACCCATGTGGAGATCTGGCTGGACCCGGCCAACGAGCATCGGCCTGTGAAGGCCCGCCTGGCCACGGCTGGCAATGACGACGCCTTGGAGCTGTTGCCTGCAGATTGATGGAGCCCCCAAGCTCGCTGCGCTCGCCACCCCCCGAGGGGGCTCTCAGCCGCTTGGGAGCGGCCCGGCGCGGCTGAGGAGAGCCCCCAAGCTCGCTCCGCTCGCCACCCCAAGGGGGCGCACCCGCCCTTGGGGCGGCCCGGCGGCGGAACGTGGAGCCCCCGGGCTCTTTGCAGGCCGGCCGTTTGCCCTGTCAACCCAAACAGGCCTTGATGGCTTGAATATTGCGGCAGCGGCGCCAACTGGCCTGCAAGGAGAAAACTCCATGTTGATGCTCTACAACTCAGACAACTTCGCGGTGGTGCAGTTCGACCTGCCGGGTGACAGCGCCGCCGTGGCGCTGGAGCCCACGGGCACCGACCCCGCGCTCACCCGCGGCGGCTATGAAATCGTCGATAAGTTCGCCCGGAAGGAAATCTTCCTGGAAGGCGCGATGGCTGAAAGCTTCAAGGTCGGCGTCGAGGCGCTGATCCAGACCAGCCCCTCAGAAGACGAGCTGGACGACTACATCGCCCGTTTTACCCAGCTGGCGCAAAACCCCGTCGTCCTGCACTGAGCATGGGAAGGGCTTGCCCAGCCCCGGCGGCTGGGCGAACATGCGGCGTCCACCGATGCCGCGTGCCGTGACTTCCACCGCCGACGTACCGCTGCTGCTGTCGCCCGACCTGCGCGAAGCCCCCGTGCTGGACCGCATGTGCTCGCGCTTCGTGTTGGCGCTCACCATGCGCCATGCGGGCCGTTTCAACCTGCGCCGCGACTGGAACAGCCTGCTCTCCCTCACCGGCCGCCACCTCGTGTGGCCGCAGCCGGTGCTGCAGCGGCTGCGGGCCTTCCTGGTGCAGCGCTGCCAGCACAACGAACACTGGCGCGGCCATGAAGCCCTGGCCGACGAGGCCTTTTTGCAG